>CALBJL010000167.1 GCA_937893485.1 uncultured bacterium
TACTATGAAGCATCTGCTCTGCCTAATAATAAAATCAATTTTTTCTTTTATATATTTCTCGGGTATGCAAACTGGCATCACTCAAAAATACGTGCTTTTCCTATTTTATTTCAATAAACTATCCTCTTTCTTTGAAACATTTCAAAATTACAGTTCATAGCCTCTTGACATACTTTCCACTATCCACCCAACCCAGTCACAAGGGTATACCCTATTGACATATTATGCTCGGTATACCCTCTAAACACTTCCCCCACATTAAGTGGGGGTGTTCTCTGTAGATACCACTGTATGGGGATGTTCTAAAGGTGCTACCTCTATCTCCCCATCACGCATCCGTGCTCCAGCACTTATGATTCCCATATCTAACAATGCTTTTACCTTTTCTTCCTCAAAGCATGTCCGCTCATATCTCGATGATACTACTTCATATACCTTTTTCCCTTTTTCTTTGTGCGTGCCAATCACAATGTAAAACAGGTTTGCTAAACAATCCTCCTCGATCATTGGAATAAGAGTATTCGTATGTATCTTTTTCATCATGTTTGTACAGAAGAAATGCTCTGCATCAAGAATCAACTCATTCGTTTCTGACAATGCCAGACCGTATATCTCATCCGTTGTATTGCCCTTGATCGCATCCTTGATCTGCTTTTCGGTCAGCTCCACTACCTCTCCCTTCGGCAAGCTATACGCTTCATAACAAATTGCCCGCGCTCCTAAAAAAATCTCATTCGTTACTACTAATTTTCTACACATTACTTTTTCCTCCCTTTGTTTTTTAGAACCTTTGTTCCTTACAAATACATATTAACGCTGGGATTTTATTTCGTCTGTAGTGCGATTAGCCAGTAATGCGATACCGATTTTAGAGGAGATGCACGAAACTTCTACATAGACATTATTTCAAATTCATGCCTTAACCACCGCACTCTCGTATCTCTGATCTCTACCCGAAGCTCCTGCGATATCACCCGTTTCCTACCCCGAATTACTATCGGTCTCGATGTACAGAAACAAAGGCTATAACTTTACAATCACATCCTCCACCGCATACGACCAGAAATGGTCTTACGGGCGCACGATCTACGACTCCATCTCGCGCGTCGTAGATGAGATGTTTGAAAACTATCTGTCCAGACCAAATGTCACACAGCCGATCCTGACACAGTACTGCGACGGACGCAATGTATCCTGTCCGAACTGGCTGTCACAGTGGGGCTCCAAGTATTTAGGCGATCAGGGCTACTCTGCGATCCGGATTTTGCGCAATTATTACGGCAACAGTATCTATATCAACACTGCCGATGAGATCTCCGGTATCCCGTCGTCCTGGCCCGGCTATGACTTAAGCGTCGGTTCGAGCGGTGCAAAGGTGCGCCAGATCCAGCAGCAGTTAAACCGGATTCACCAGAACTATCCGGCGATCCCGACCGTAACGGCAGACGGTATCTTCGGCAATTCTACCCGCGATGCCGTCCGCAAATTCCAGTCCGTGTTTGGGTTGCCGGCAACCGGCGTGATCGACTATCCGACATGGTACAAAATCTCTGAAATCTATGTGGCTGTCAGCCGGATTGCGGAGCTGAATTAAATGCAGCTATCAAAAAGATGGCAAAAAGAGCGTGTCTGTACTCGTCAGACACGCTCTTTTATGTACTTTAGTCCGTATATCAGCAAAATTAGAAATTACTCACCTAAGATCTTTTTAATTGCCTCTAATACACGGTCAGCCTGGAAGGGCTTAACAATAAAGTCCTTTGCGCCGCTCTGAATTGCCTCAATAACCATTGCCTGCTGTCCCATTGCCGAACACATCACGACATTGGCACCGCCATCTGCTGCCTTGATCTGCTTGAGAGCCTGAATTCCATCACAATTAGGCATCGTAATATCCATCGTAACCAGATCAGGCTTTAACTCTTTGTACTTTGCGAGCGCTTCATTGCCATCTGCCGCCTCACCTGCAATCTCGTAACCTCCCTTGGTCAAAATATCCTTCAACATCATCCGCATAAATGCTGCATCATCTGCGATCAAGATTCTCTTAGCCATGTCTTATCCATCCTTTACAATATTTCTAATCCGAAACTGCTGCTACTTCACAGTCCCAATGCCAAAAACCCTATATGATGATTCCTCATAAGGATTTTGTGCATCTAAAGTTCATACTCCACTACTCGTTTCATTCTACACAATATTAACATATTTTGCAAGCTGTTTCGTAAAGTTTCTCTTATTTTTTTAACAGTTCAGCCATGACTTAAAAAACGAGGACATCATGCTTGCATGAATGGTATCGTTGTTTAAGCCATGAGGTGAGCGCCAGATTATGAGCAAAGTTAACTGCGAAGCAGTGGGAAAACGCCGTCAGGCGTCTTTGCGAATGGCGCGGGCTGAGCTGTTACTATTTTTCTATAGATATTTGTACAAATTTTTTGCATCTCACACCTAAATATGCTATTCTTGTAGATATGAAAACGAATCTGGAAAGGAGTTTCTTATGCATACATTCCAACCCTATCCCACAGAACTGCTCGACATCAATCCATTTTCCAAGATCGGTACTGAATGGATGGCTGTCACCGCAGGTGATAAAGACAAGGTAAATACGATGACTGCCAGCTGGGGAACCCTCGGTGTCCTCTGGGGCAAAAACGTTGTCACCATCTTTGTCCGCGACAGCCGCTACACCAAGGAGTTTATCGACCGTCAGGATACCTTTTCCCTGACATTTTTCGATGTATCCGATCAGGAGAACAAACTGGCGCTCAAATACTTCGGAGCAGTCTCTGGTCGCAACGAGGACAAAATCTCCAATGCCAAGATGCATGTAGACTATGCCTCAGATGGTACTCCGTATATTGATGAGGGCAATCTGGTGCTGGTCTGCCGCAAGCTGTCTGCCACTAAGATCCTGCCGGAGCAGTTTCTTGACGCATCCATCAATGACAGTTGGTACAAAAATAAAGACTATCACACGATGTATGTGGCGGAGATCACGCAGATACTCGCACGGTAACTTGTGGGCTGTATAAAAATAACAAACAGCAGCGCGAGCAAGTCATATCTGATTTTGCTGCCTTTGCACGATGGAGATGAGACTTGTGACTCGTGAAAGCCTATGCTGAACACGAGTCAGGTTTTTCAAGGCTCATCGGAATGGGTCGTGCAACGAAAGCAAAACAGATATACTTGCGGGAGCTGCTACTTTTATTACAAATCCATCCTGTATGCACAGATTTTCTTATCTGTACTATCTGCACGAGGTACTGATCGACTCGATCGCCACCGCTCCTCCACGCACGATTTCTATATTCTTGAACTTTGAGCGCAGCAACGCGATCAGTTCATTATTTCTCCGCTCGGTCAGCATACATTCTAATAATATGCTGTCCGTCCCGATATCCTTTACCTTTACCTCAAATACCTGTGCAAACTGGAACACTTCTTCCTTTTCTGCCGGACTGATGTCCTTCACCTTCGCAAACAGGATCTCCTTCATATGGATCGGCACGTTTGTGAGATCAATGACCTTGATGACCTCAATCATGCAGTTTAACTGCTTTTTGATCTGCTCAAACGTCACATCATCACTCGTCACACAGATCGTCATGCGGGAAACAGTCTCATCCTCCGTCGTACCTACGGTCAGCGACTGTAAGTTATACGATTTTCCGGAAAACAGCCCTGATACCTTTGCCAATACACCGACGGTATTTTCCACATACAGTGCAATCCATCTGTTTTTCATACTTCGATCGATCATTCTACCGCCTCCTCTATCTCAAGATCATCTCACTCATCGGATTTCCGCTCTTTACCATCGGGAGCACGAGCTCATCCGTGGCAATCAGGAATTCAATGATCGTGGGTGCATCGGTGTTTGCCTTTGCCTGTGCGAGTGCAGGCGCAATCTCGGACGCTTCCGTCACGCGGATGCCGTGCGCACCGTAGCTCTCCGCCAGCTTGACAAAATCAGGCTCGTACGGCGGACAATTTTTGTTTGGTCCCTTGCAGTCTGCGGGACAGCTCTTTCTCCGGCGCAGGCAGGTTCCGCTGTAGCGCTTGCCGTAGAACAGCTGCTGCATCTGCCGCACCATACCGAGATAATAGTTATTTAAAATGCAGACCGTGACCGGTACTTCCTCCACGACTGCGGTCGCAAGCTCCTGAATATTCATCTGCATGCCGCCATCGCCGGAAATACAAACGACATCCGCATCCGGACAACCGATCTTCGCCCCGATCGCTGCCGGAAAACCAAATCCCATCGTGCCGAGACCGCCAGAGGTGATAAAGCGCTTCTCCGGTCCGAATGCCAGGAACTGGGATGCCCACATCTGATGCTGTCCGACATCCGTCACCACGACACCGCTGTCGTATGCCTGATTGATCGCCTCCATGATCATCTGCGGGCTCATACCCTTATCGTCGCGCATCGCGAGCGGATTTTCCTGCTCCCACGCTGCGATCGTGTCACGCCAAGCCTTTGTACTGCGCGATTTTGCCCAGTCCATCATCGTCTCCAGCGCCAGACGCGCATCCGATACGACCGGAACATCAACCACGACATTTCGTGAGATCGAAGCGGTCGCAATATCGATATGTACGATCCGCGCATTTGGCGCAAACTCCTCCAGATCTCCGGTAATACGGTCGTTAAAACGTGTACCGATCGAAAAGAGCACATCGCACTCACTGACTGCCTTATTTGCCGCATATCTGCCATGCATGCCGCAGTTGCCGACATACAGCGGATGTCCGGGCGGCATCACGCCCTTGCCCATGACAGTTGTCACGACAGGCACATGGGTCTTTTCCGCAAACTGGCACAACAGCTCCTCCGCGCCGGAGATATGCACCCCGCCGCCCGCCAAAATGAGCGGTTTTTTCGCTGTGTGCAGCAGCTTATATGCCTTTTTGAGCTGTCCGATATGGACAGATGTATTCGGCTTGTAGCCGCGGATCGCCACCTTGGACGGATATTCTGCGTCTCCGGACTCATTCTGGATATCCTTCGGCAGATCGATAAGCACCGGCCCCGGCTTTCCGCTCTGTGCGATATAAAATGCCATCTTGAGCGCTCTGCCGAGCTCCGCGCGGTCACGCACAGTCACACCATATTTTGTGATACTACGCGTCATACCGACGATATCGACCTCCTGAAACGCATCGTTTCCGATGAGCTTGAGCGGCACCTGTCCGGTGATGACGACGAGCGGGATGCTGTCATAGTGCGCATCCGCAAGACCCGTCACGATATTGGTCGCACCCGGGCCGCTCGTGACGATACACACACCGACTCTGCCGGTCGCACGCGCGTAGCCCTCCGCCTCATGAATGAGCGCCTGCTCATGGCGCGGCAGGACGAGATGTATATCATCCGCCTTATATAATTCATCAAAAAGGTCTGTGACCATGCCTCCGGGATATCCGAAGATCGTGTCCACACCCTCCTCACGCATTGCTTTTACAAATAGTTTCTTTCCGGTTATATCCATATTTTACGTTCTCCCTATCCGATAAGCTGTAAGCATTTTAACACAAATATCCATCCTGTCAAGGTAAATGCCGCGAGCAGCGTCGTGAGCACTACAATGCTGGCAGTCAGCACACCGTCATTTTTCATGCTTTTTGCCATAATATAGCAGCTCGGTGTCGCCGGTGCCGCGAGCATGACGAGAATACCGATCAGCTTTTCGCCGGTAAAGCCGAGCGCGACCGCAAGCGGCACAAACACAAGCGGCTGTACGACCAGCTTGATAAGCGATGCTGCGATCGTCGGTTTGATTTTGGCGAGCGCCTTTCTGCCCTCAAAGCCCGCACCCATGCCGATCAATGCAAGCGGAGTCGCCGTCTTTGCAATATACCCCACCGTATTGTCCACTATCGTCGGAAAATCAATCTGAAAATAAGCGGCAATCATACCGAGTACAATGGAAATAATGATTGGATTTTTCAGGATGTTGATGCCCGCCTGTTTCAGCCTGCTCATGTCCCTTTTCGCGTCCGCATCATCCGGCTGCGCCTCAAAGGTAAGTACAATCACAGAAAAAATATTGTACAACGGCACGGCTCCGATAATCATGAGCGGTCCCATCGCCGAGCTGCCGTAGATGTTTTCGATAAATGCCAGACCCATGACGGCTGCGCTGCTGCGAAACGATGCCTGTACAAACGCACCTGTCATCGTCTGATCCTTCAAGAGCAGCTTTGCACCGCCCCATATGACAAAAAAACACACGGTCGTGACCAGTGCGCAAAACATGACATATTTGAAATCGAATACTGCCTTGATATCAACTGCCGACAGATCCCGAAACACCATAAACGGCAGTGTCACCTGAAAGTTAAATTTATTCGTCACGGAAACAAAATGCTCATCGAGCATGCCCCGCTGTTTTAACATCCAACCGATCACCATGACGAGGAAGATCGGCATGGTGACGTTGATGCTGTAGATAAAATTATTCATGGTCGTTACTGTTTTTATCCCTGCTGTTTTTCGTATTTATAAAAATGATAGATCAGATCAAAATAGGTCTGCTCCTCACTGTCCTGCGTGATCTGCCATCCGGGGCGCTCATCCAGATTCGGAAAATGCGCATCCGCATTGTAGGCATAATCAATCTTCGTAATATGTGCCACATCACAGGCATCTACAAGCTGGTCATAAATACTCTCGCCGCCGATCACATAGATGTTTTCGGACTCGTATTTTTCCAGCTCCTTCCACAGCTCCTCAAGCGAATAGACGAGTACCGCGTCTTTGACCTGATAGGTCTTGTCATGCGTGAGCACGATATTGACCCTGTTTTTTAAGGGCTGTCCGTTCGGAAAGCTCTCGAGCGTCTTTCTGCCCATGACAACCACCTTTCCGGTCGTTGTCTCGCGAAAAAATTTCATGTCCGCGGGGATCTTCACGAGCAGCTGGTTATTTTTGCCGATGCCCCAGTTACTGTCTACTGCTGCGATTAAATTCATGTGTTTCCTCTTTTCTTTTTTTACATTCAATCGACTACATAAGACCGCAGCTCCCGCAAGCATGTCTGTTTTGCTTTCATTGCACGAACCATTCCGATGAGCCTCCGCAAAACAAAATTGTGTCAGCAAAGGCTTCCACAATTTGGAGTCTCCTCTCCATCGTGCAAAGGCAGCAAAATCAGACATGACTTTGCTTGCGCTGCTACGTTTACGAGGTGCCATAACGTAGATAGCTACGGGTGCGGCAGTATCTCTGTCATCTGCGATTTTGTCCAGCGAAGTGCGAGCGAATTGATAACGGTCTGCGAGTCATAACTGAAAGCCGCCGGCTATGTGTGCGAAGGACACATCGAGCCAAGGCTGAAGAGACAGCAAGGCACCGCTGGGCAATCAGAGCAGATGACAGAGATATTGATGTGCCCGTAGCCACAAGGAGAGAGAAAGTAGCCACGCAAGGAAGGAGAACCCATGCAGACATTTGTAGACTGGATCCGCTCCGTACTGATCCTGTATTTCCTGATGATGATCGTCCTGTATTTTTCGGCGGGCGAATCCTACAAAAAATTCATCCGATTTTTTATGGGACTGGTGTTTGCCCTCACGATATTGGCGCCGCTGCTTCGTCTGCTTGGACAAACTGATGCCTTGCGCGAGGGGATTTCCTACGAGCATTTTCGGCAGAACATGGAGGAGGCGCAGCTCGATTTTTCACATATGGAGCAGACGGAGGCTGAGGTATACCGCAGGCATTATGAGCGCGCGTTGGAGGAACAGTTTCGGGAGATCGCAGCGGAGCGGCTGCTACAGATCAAAAGCATAACGGTCATGCTGGATAACAATTACGAGCCGCAGCAGGTGCGGATCGAGGAAACACTAAAAGGAGACGGCGAAGTGCTGCGGGACTATTTGTGTGAGGTCTATGGATTGGAGAAAGGACAGGTAGTAGTGGAATGAGTGCGGGAAAATGGTTCGATGGCTGGAAGGAAAAATACAAAGACAAATATAAGGACAAAAACACATGGGTGATTATCGGCATTGTCGGTCTGCTGCTGTTGGTGATCGCGCTGCCGGATGGCAGGTCAGATACCGCCCGCTCCGGCGATGCTTCAACGGATCACCTTGCGGCGGGACAGGACACCGCACAGGCGGCGGGCAGCGGCGGGATGGACGATCCGGTACAGTCTGCCACAGTGGATCTGGAGCGGCGGCTGGAGGAGACACTCTCACTCATTGACGGAGCCGGGCGTGTGCGCGTTATGCTCACGTTAAAGGACACCGGGGAAAAAGTCGTCGAAAAGGATACTACGCGCCGTAGTGGTGGTAGCGCGTCCGCGGAGGAGACCTCGGATGTTTCTCAGAGCACGGTTTTCAGCAAAAACGGCAGCGATGAGACACCTTATATATCGAATGAGCTGACTCCGCAGGTGGAGGGCGTGCTTGTTGTCGCACAGGGCGGTGGAGATTCGCTTGTAAAACAGAATATTTTGCAGAGTGTCATGGCATTATTCCCGCTGGAGGCGCATAAGATTACAATAGTCAAGATGTCGATGCAGGAGGTTAGCGAGCATGAAAATTTTTAAGAAAAACCAGATGATCATTACCGCATTAGCGCTGATGATCGCTGCGGCGGGGTACGTGAGTTATACATATGGAAATGAGAACGACTTAGCGGCAGCAACCAGTCAGGATGTGGCAGAGGAAACGTATGATATTTCACAGGAGGATGCGCTTCTCAGTGACGAGATATTTACGGATACGGAGGATCCGGCGCTGGAGGCGGACGTTGCGCAGGCAGATACGGACGAGGCGCAGACCGGTGACGGGGAACAGACGGCAGAGACCAGCGTGGAGAATCCGGGCGAGACCGTACTCACCGGAGCGGTTGTAGAAAATGTGAATTTTGCGGTAGAAATGAAAATGAACCGGGAGCAGGTGCGCTCTGAGAACAAGGAGCGGCTGCTTGCAATCATTGACAGCGAGACACTGTCCGAGGCACAGAAACAGGATGCCGTTGATAAGATGGTTGCGCTGACCGACATTGCGGAGAAGGAGGCTGCGGCAGAGATGCTGCTGGGGGCAAAGGGCTTTACGGATGTGGTCGTCAGCATCAGCTCGGACGGAGGTGCGGATGTTGTGCTGGATATGGGCGAGGTGACAGATGCCAAGCGTGCACAGGTTGAGGATATTGTCGCGAGAAAGACAGAGGTCGCACCGGAAAATATCGTGATCACACCGATCGCGCAGCAGTAAGGAGCTAAATATTCAGATTCAGAATATGCAGACAGGATCAGGCAGATGCCGGATCCTGTTTCTGTTGTGCGATAGTATTACCACAACTGGGTACGGTGGACAGAACCCATCGCTGCGTGCCGTCGAAACACCTGTTAGCGCTTGACAAATGCGGGAGTGACCGATAATATAAATAATTGCGGATATATTATAGTAAGTAACGAATGCTGATCATGTGTGGGATTTGCACATGATAAATAAACATAGCGATTTGGAGGAACCTCTCGTGGCAGATCAGACAGCGAATATCAGAAAAAAAGAAATAGAAAAAAGACGCACCTTTGCGATCATTTCCCATCCGGATGCGGGAAAAACTACACTGACAGAAAAATTCCTGCTCTACGGAGGTGCCATCAATGAGGCGGGCTCCGTAAAAGGCAAGGCGACGGCGAAACATGCAGTGTCTGACTGGATGGAGATCGAGAAGCAGAGAGGTATCTCTGTCACCTCATCTGTTTTACAGTTTCATTATGACAATTACTGTATCAACATTCTGGATACACCGGGACATCAGGACTTCTCCGAGGACACGTACCGTACACTGATGGCGGCGGATTCGGCGGTCATGGTGATTGACGGATCAAAGGGTGTCGAGGCACAGACGAGAAAATTATTCAAAGTATGTGTGATGCGCCACATTCCGATTTTTACGTTTATTAACAAGATGGACCGTGATGCAAATGATACGTTTGAGCTGCTCGACGAGATCGAAAACGAGCTGGGTATCGCAACCTGTCCGATCAACTGGCCGATCGGGTCGGGCAAAGGCTTTAAGGGCGTTTACGATCGCAATACGCGCAGCGTGCGCATTTTCTCCGATACCAGAAAAGGAACAAAAGAGGGCGAGGAGCAGATCATTCCGATCGATGCGCCTGAATTAGAATTCGTGATCGGGGCAGAATATAAACAGCAGCTTTTAGACGAAGTTGAATTACTCGACGGTGCGAGTGCGGAGTTTGATCAGGAGCTGGTCACAAAGGGAGAATTGTCTCCGGTATTTTTCGGATCGGCACTCACAAACTTTGGCGTGGAGACCTTTTTGCAGCACTTTTTACAGATGACCTATGCGCCGCTGCCGAGACAGTCAAATATCGGGCAGATCGACCCGTTTGCCGAGGATTTCAGCGGATTTATCTTTAAAATTCAGGCAAATATGAATAAAAACCACAGAGACCGCGTCGCATTTATGCGCATCGTATCAGGAAAGTTTGATGCGGGCATGGAGGTCTATCATGTGCAGGGCGGCAAGCAGATCAAGCTGTCCCAGCCGCAGCAGATGATGGCGCAGGAGCGAAAGATCGTCGATGAGGCATATGCGGGAGATATTATCGGACTGTTTGATCCCGGCATTTTCTCGATCGGAGACACGCTTACGACCGCAAAAGAAAAGTTTGAGTTTGAGGGAATCCCGACGTTTGCACCGGAGCATTTTGCGCGTGTGCGCCTGATTGATTCGATGAAGCGCAAACAGTTTGTAAAGGGTGTCAACCAGATCGCACAGGAAGGCGCGATCCAGATTTTTCAGGAGTACAAAGGCGGCATGGAGGAGATCATCGTCGGCGTTGTCGGCGTCCTGCAGTTTGATGTCTTGAAATTCAGACTGGAAAACGAGTATAATGTAGATATCCGGTTGGAAAATCTGCCGTATGAGCATATCCGCTGGATTGAAAATAAGGAAGAGGTCGATATGGACAGATTGACCGGTACTTCCGATATGAAAAAGATCATGGATCTCAAGGGCAATCCACTGCTTTTGTTTGTGAATGCATGGAGCGTGGGTATGACACTGGATCGAAATGAGGGATTAAAGCTGTCCGAATTTGGCAGGAACTAATGTGTACAGAGAAAAGGAGGACTTTTTATGGCAGTCATTCAGATTACAGAGGACAATTTTGACGAAATCGTGATGAAAAGCGAGAAACCGGTGCTGCTTGATTTTTATGCGGACTGGTGTGGGCCGTGCAAGATGCTCAGCCCCATCGTAGAGCAGATCTCCGAGGAGTATGCGGATGAATATCTGGTAGGAAAGATCAATGTCGATGAGCAGCCGGGACTTGCACTGAAGTACCGTGTGATGAGCATACCGATGCTCGTGACGATGAATCTTGGCATGTTTGCGGCAAAGAGCATTGGCGTGATCACAAAGGAAGAGGTGCTGGATCTGTTACAGCAGGCGGCAGTGCTGCGTGACCAGAAGGTTGAGTCGTAAAAATGGCTGCTGTTTGCGCAAGGCGTGAACAGCAGCCGGACAGCCGGAAGCTGCGGCATACGCTTGACGCATGGCATACAACAGGCTATAATGAGGACACCCGTTCTTCGGGTGTTCTTTTTTTCCTTTAGACAGTCGTTTTCCCTGTTGACATTTGATGCGAAGTGTATTATGATAGCCATAGATGCGAACAAATGTTCGCTAATGAGCGTGAGAGATATGGAGAATATCAGAAAATAAATGATGAAAAATGAAAAGGAGACAATCATGACAGACGAAAATAAATTAAAAGCACTGGATGCGGCGATTGCGCACATTGAGAAGCAGTATGGAAAGGGTTCGGTGATGAAGCTGGGAGATCCCTCGGCAGCGATGAATGTAGAGACCATTCCGACCGGATCGCTGAGTCTGGATCTGGCGTTAGGGCTCGGAGGACTTCCGAAGGGACGCATTATCGAGATCTACGGACCCGAATCCAGTGGTAAGACGACGGTGGCACTGCACTGTGTTGCGGAGGTACAGAAGGCGGGCGGCATCGCAGGCTTTATCGACGCGGAGCATGCCTTAGATCCGGTCTATGCGAAAAATATCGGTGTAGACATTGACAATCTGTATATTTCACAGCCGGATAACGGTGAGCAGGCACTTGAGATCACAGAGACGATGGTGCGTTCCGGAGCGGTGGATATCGTGATCGTCGATTCGGTGGCAGCACTTGTGCCGAAGGCGGAGATTGACGGAGACATGGGAGATTCGCATGTCGGGCTGCAGGCGCGTCTGATGTCACAGGCGCTGCGCAAGCTGACCGCGGTTATCAGCAAATCAAATTGTGTGGTGATCTTTATCAACCAGCTGCGTGAGAAGGTCGGCGTGATGTTCGGCAATCCCGAGACAACGACCGGCGGACGCGCACTCAAGTTCTATTCCTCCGTGCGTCTGGATGTGCGCCGTGTCGAGGCACTCAAGCAGGCGGGCGAAGTGGTCGGAAACCACACGCGTGTAAAGGTTGTAAAGAATAAAGTAGCGCCTCCGTTCCGTGAGGCAGAGTTCGATATTATGTTCGGAAAGGGTATTTCCAAGGAGGGAGATATTCTCGATCTGGCGGCAGGCATCGATGTCGTGAACAAGTCCGGTGCATGGTACGCCTATGACGGTGACAAGATCGGTCAGGGACGCGAGAATGCCAAGCAGTTCCTCGCGGAGCATCCGCAGATCTGCGCAGAGATCGAGGCGAAGGTGCGTGCACATTACGGCATCGGAGAGGAAGCCGCAGCCGCACCGGAAACAGAGCAGACTGAGGAGTAGGCGGTATGTCAGAGGTAGTCATTACATCCGTAGAGCAGCAGACAAAGGGCAGACGTCGTCTGCTGCTGGATAACGGAGAGATCTGGGTGCTCTATGCAGGGGAGCTCCGCACGCTGCATCTGGCGGAGGGCGCACATATTCCGGAGGAGCAGTACATACAGATCCGGCGCGAGGTGATCGGCAGACGGGCAAAAAAGCGCGCGATGCATCTGCTCGAACAGATGAACCGCACGGAGCTTGAGCTGCGCCGGAAGCTGGCAGACGGGGAGTATCCCGAGGATCTGATCGACGAGGCGCTCGCCTATGTCAAAAGCTACCATTATGTAGACGATGAGCGGTATGCGGACTGCTATGTGCGGCTGCGCGGCACCGCCAAGAGCACTGGCAAGCTGCGCATGGAATTGCAGCAGAAGGGTGTGGAGCGGGATGTGGCAGAGCGTGTGCTGGCATCCTATGAGGAGGAGCGCGACGAGTGCGCGATGATCCGTGACCTGCTGCAGAAGCGGCATTATGACCCGCAGACAGCCGATCAGAAGGAGCAGCGCAGGATGTATGGATACTTACAGCGCAGAGGTTTTCGCAGTTCGGATATTTGCCGGGAACTGCGATTGTCATAAAGAATTTACTTGACATAATATACAATAAAGGATAAAATTTATATGTTGTAGTTATGACAGATGTACGAATTTTTTGTTATATGTACAATGAAAACTTAATAAGGAGGTGCTCCTGCGATGGTAAGTATTGTTACGATGATAATTGCTATTCCGGTCACCTTAGTAATTACTGCGGTTGTAACGGTCGTCGTTATGAATCAGGTACAGCAAAAGAAAGCTGATTCAAAGATCGGTGCGGCGGAAGAACGCGCCAGATCAATCATTGACGATGCGGTAAAGACTGCGGAGGCAAAGAAACGTGAATCTCTCTTGGAGGTCAAGGAGGAGTCGATCAAGACAAAGAACGAATTAGACCGTGAGATCAAGGAACGCAGATCCGAGATTCAGCGTGCGGAGCGTCGTGTTGAGCAGAAGGAGTCCAATCTGGACAAGAAGCTCGATTCTATTGAACGGCGTGAGGCAAGCTTTGCAGCTAAGGAAGAGGAGATCAAAAAGCAGAAAGCAGAAGTCGCAAAGCTCAATGAACAGAGAGTACAGGAACTTGAAAGAATTTCAGGTTTAACCTCCGAACAAGCAAAAGAATTTCTTTTAAAAACCGTTGAAGATGATGTAAAACTTGACACTGCAAAACTCATTAAGGAAATGGAAACCCGCGCTAAGGAAGAGGCAGGAAAGAAAGCCAAGGATTATGTGGTGACTGCGATTCAGAAATGCGCAGCAGACCACGTATCGGAGACTACGATTTCCGTAGTTCCGCTTCCCAGCGATGAAATGAAGGGAAGAATTATTGGCCGCGAGGGTAGAAATATCCGTACACTGGAGACGCTGACAGGTGTAGATCTGATTATTGATGATACACCCGAGGCAGTCATTCTTTCCAGCTTTGATCCGATTCGCCGTGAGGTAGCGCGAATCGCACTCGAGAAGCTGATTGTGGATGGACGTATCCATCCCGCCAGAATCGAGGAGATGGTAGAGAAGGCACAGAAAGAAGTTGACACCATGATCCGTGAGGAAGGCGAGGCGGCGACATTAGAGGTTGGTATTCATGGAATCCATCCGGAGCTTGTCCGTCTGCTTGGACGTATGAAGTTCAGAACCAGTTATGGTCAGAATGCATTAAAGCATTCGATCGAGGTAGCCCAGATTGCAGGACTGCTGGCTGGGGAGATCGGCGTGGATGTCAGAACCGCAAAGCGTGCAGGTCTGTTACATGATATTGGAAAATCTGTGGATCACGATATGGAAGGTTCACATATTCAGATCGGTGTGGATCTGTGCCGCAAGTACAAGGAATCACCGCTCATTATCAATGCAGTTGAGGCGCATCATGGTGATGTAGAGCCTCAGTCTCTGATCGCATGTCTGGTACAGGCTGCTGATACGATCAGTGCTGCCCGTCCGGGTGCAAGACGCGAGACATTGGAAACATATTCTAACCGCTTACAGCAGTTAGAGGATATTACAAACGGTTTTAAGGGAGTTGACAAATCTTTTGCTGTTCAGGCAGGACGCGAAGTTCGTGTAATGGTAGTTCCTGAACAAATCAGTGATGCTGATATGGTTATTCTGGCAAGGGATATCTCAAAGCAGATTGAGTCTGAATTAGAGTATCCGGGTCAGATCAAAGTAAATGTGATCCGCGAGTCGCGTGTCACAGATTACGCGAAATAATATTTGTAAAAGAGACTGATTTGAAGGCGTTAAGATGTGATCTTAGCGCCTTTTGCTTTTTTATACAAGATTTAAAATACTGGAGGCATACAATGGAAAATCAAATTAAACGAATTGACCGTACATTAAAATATCAGGGTGCGATCGTGGATTTCTACAGTGACACGATGCAGATGCCGGATGGCAGAACCACACAGTGGGATCTGATCCACCACAGAAAAGGAGCGGCTGCGGTCGTTCCGGTGCTGCCGGACGGACGGATCGTGATGGTGAGACAGTTCCGTAATGCGCTTGACCGCATTACGTTGGAGATACCGGCAGGTGCGCGTGATGACACGAGCGAGCAGACAAGCGTCTGCGCGGCAAGGGAGCTCGAGGAGGAGACCGGCTACCACAGTGAGCATCTGGATTTTCTGATCTCACTGCGCACGACAGTGGCTTACTGCGATGAATTTATCGATGTGTATGTGGCACATGATCTGGTAAAGCGCGCGCAGCATCTTGATCCCGACGAGTTTGTGGAGGTTGTGGACTATGATCTCGACGAACTGTGCAATATGATCTATGCCGGTACGATTCAGGATGCCAAGACGGTAGCGGCACTCATGGCATACAAAAATAAATATCGCATAGATTAGAGATAAAGAATATCAAAGGAGACGGACAATCATGCAGACGCGCGAATTATCCGTCAAACAGCAGTTATTTATTATATTTCTCGTCTGTTTTCTGGTCGGTATTGTGGCGGCAAATTTTCTGGGCGCGGAGAGTTTTGAAAAGAGCGGAACTCTCACGCGCTATTTTCTCAAACAATTTCAATATACCCAGGTCAATTTCTACGAGGTACTGTGGCAGGTGTGCTGTAGCCGGATACCGGTATTTCTGTTTTTAATGTTCGTGGGACTGATGCGGGGCGGCAGATGGTTTTATCTCGCATTTGCGGCGTGGAGTGGATTTGCCTATGGGTATTTCTGTGTACTGGCGATCGGCGCATTCGGCTCCGGCGGACTGCTATTGTGTATCGTGGCATTGTTTCCGCAGTTTCTGCTCTATGTGCCGGTGTATCTGGGTCTGGTGATTTTGTGTGTACAGCAGCGTCGCAGGGATGTCTGGCACAGTCTCGCCGTATATCTGGTACTTTTCCTGCTGCTGTGCGCAGGAATGTTACTGGAATCTTACATAAATCCGATGATTTTACAAAAAATGTTAAAAATCTTTTAAGAGAATTACATAATAATTGCATTTTGCGTAACAATTTGTTATAATGAATGCATATTTGCACTGTGGACAGAACGGGAGAATGGCACAGTGATTGTGGGGTTTTTACATGAAGAATGAAATCGATGCATTTATCAGTTACATGCGGGAGCAAAAACAGATATCCGATAACACGGTAGCGGCTTACACGAGAGATTTGTGCAAGCTGACGGAATATGTGTGTGGTATGGGAGTGGATGATTTCGTACAGGTAGATACCGGGATTTTGCAGGCATATCTGCACGGATTGGAGGCGCAGGGGCGCAAGGCAGCGACGGTCTCGCGGGTGATCGCCAGTATGAAGGCGTTTTTTGCATGGCAGCTCGGAGAGGGACTGCGTGCGGACGATCCTGCAAAGGGCTTGAAGCCGCCGAAAATTGAAAAGAAACCACCGGAGATACTCACGCAGGCGCAGATCGTAAAGCTGCTTGACCAGCCGTCCTCCGGAGCACCGAAGGAGCTGCGGGACAAGGCGATGATGGAGCTGTTATACGCGACGGGTATCCGTGTGTCGGAATTGCTGTCCCTGCGGCTGCAGGATGTGAATTTAAAGCTGGAGTATGTGACCTGCCGGGATGGGCGCAGGGAGCGTACCGTGCCGTTTGGTTCGACAGCGCGAGAGGCGCTGGAGGTCTATTTGAAGCGCAGCCGTCCGAAGCTCGTAGCGGATAGCGACTGTCAGCTGTTGTTTACAAATTGCAGTGGTGAGCCGATGAGCAGACAGGGCTTCTGGAAGCTGTTGAAGCATTACGGCAGACAGGCGGGACTTACGGAGGAGATCACACCGCATACGCTCAGGCATTCGTTTGCGGCGCACCTGTTGAACAACGGTGCGGATCTCAAGTCTGTGCAGGAATTGATGGGGCATTCGGATATTTCATCGACACAGATATATATGCAGTTATCCGACCACACGATCCGTGAAGTGTATAAGCAGGCACATCCGCGTGTGTGACCGGATCTATGGAGGAACAGATAGAAAATGAAACCACTGACAATCAGAACGATTACGATCGGCGAGGGCGTACCGAAGATCTGTGTACCGCTCGTCGGAGTCACAAAGGAGGACATATTAGAAGGTGCACATGCCCTTGACGGGATTCCGGCAGATGTCGTGGAATGGCGCGTAGACTGGTACGAGCACGCAGACGATATACAGGCGGTGCTTGATGTACTCGGCGAATTGCGCACAGCATTGGGAGAGACCGTGCTGCTCGTGACGTTCCGTACCTCAAAGGAGGGCGGAGAGCGTGCCATGAGCGCGGATGCTTATGCGGCATTGAATCTTGCAGTTGCTTGTTCCGGCGCTGCGGATCTGATCGATGTGGAGATATTTACCGGTGATGCTGTGGTGAGCAGGATCATCGAGGGGGCACACGCCGCAGGTGTTGCAGTGATCGCGTCCAACCATGATTTTGACAAGACTCCGGAAAAGGATGATATCATCGGCAGGCTGAGAAAGATGCAGCAGATGGGAGCGGATCTGTTAAAGATCGCGGTCATGCCGCACCGTACGAGAGATCTGCTGACGCTGCTCGATGCGACCGAGGAAATGAACCGCCTGTATGCAGAGCGTCCGGTCATCACGATGTCGATGGGCGGTGTGGGCGTGCTCAGCCGGATGTGCGGAGAAGTGTTCGGCTCTGCGTTGACGTTCGGCGCTGCGGGGCAGGCTTCGGCGCCCGGTCAGATGCAGGTGGAGGATCTGTATACGGTACTGCGGCTGCTGCACACAGCGATGCATTAGCATAAATATAAACGGAAATAAATAAGTGAGAAAAAACAAGAAAAAACCAGAGGATACACACGATGCGCGGTGTCCGCTGGTTTTATTTTTTCAATGATTTTTGATCCCGATTTTGTTTAGGTCAGGTCTGCCATCTTGTAGATCAGCTTTTCGGATGCATCCCATCCGAGACACGGATCGGTGATCGATTTGCCGTATACATGGTCGCCGATTTTCTGGCAGCCGGGCTCTAAATAGCTCTCGATCATGACACCCTTGACCAGTGTCTTGATCGTGTCGGAAATCTGACGGTTGTGCATGACCTCTTTGACGATGCGCACCTGCTCCTCATATTTTTTGCCGGAGTTGGAATGATTGGCATCGATGATCGCGGCGGGATTGACCAGATCGCGTTCATTGTACATATCCGACAGGCGCATGATGTCCTCGTAGTGATAGTTCTGAACCGTGTTTCCGTGCTTGCTGACAGCGCCGCGCAGTACCACGTGCGTGAGCGGGTTGCCGGTCGTCTCGACCTCGTAGCCGCGGAACGTGAAGTGGTGCGGATGCTGTGCCGCATATACCGAGTTGAGCATGACGGAAAAATCACCACTTGTAGGATTTTTCATGCCGGAAGCCACATCAAAGCCGCTGACCGTCAGACGGTGCTGCTGATCCTCAACGGAACGGGCACCGATCGCTACATAGGAGAGCAGGTCGGCGACATATTCCCAGTTCTCGGGATAAAGCATCTCATCCGCGGGTGTCAGCTCACTCTCTGCAATCGCGCGCAGATGCATTTTCCGTACTGATATAAGACCTGCGATCATGTCAGGCGCTTTTTCGGGGTCGGGCTGGGAGGCGATGCCTTTGTAGCCTTCTCCGGTGGTACGGGGCTTGTTGGTGTAGATACGGGGAACTAAGAGCAGGCGGTCCTTGACCTTTTCCTGCACCTTTGCCAGCCGGTTGACATATTCGCAGACCGGATCTTCGCTGTCTGCGGAACAGGGTCCGATAATGACTAAAAACCGGTCATCCTTTCCTGTGAGTATATCGCTGATCTGCTGATCGCGGGCTTTTTTTATAGCAGCCAGCCGCTCGGACAGTGGATATTGTGTTTTGATCTCGCCGGGCGAGGGAATCTGACGTAGATAGGTAAAACTCATTGGTACATCTCCTTAATTACAATTTTCTTCTATAAGATAATAGCGGAAAACAAAATATCTGTCAATTACTTGCATGGGTCATACAAAAACGGTATACTAAATACTAATACACTTTATAATTCGGAGGAAGACAGATGTATTACGGCGCGTTGAAAAAGACGGATATTGCAAACGGACCGGGCGTGCGTGTCTCGCTGTTTGTGTCAGGCTGCAGGCACCATTGCAAGGATTGTTTCAATCCGGAAACGTGGGATTTTACCTATGGAAAAAAATATACGGATGCGGTGGCTGCGGAGATCCTGCAGGCGCTCGAGCCGGGATATATCAAGGGAATCACCGTGCTTGGCGGTGAGCCGTTCGAGCCGGAAAACCAGAGGGAGCTGTTACCGCTCTACCGTGCGATCCGTGAGCGGTATCCGCACAAATCAATCTGGGTCTATTCGGGCTATACACTGGATGAACAGTTGTGGAAAGAGGGTCATGCGCGCATTGATATTACTGATGAAATTCTCTCACTTATCGATGTGCTCGTAGACGGCAGGTTTGTGGCAGAAAAAAAGAATATTTCATTAAAATTCAGAGGCTCGGAAAATCAGCGGATTATCAGCATGAAAGAATCTCTGGCGGCAGGACGGATCATTTTATTGCCAGATGAGGAACTTCTATAAAAATTTTGTCACCAAAGTGTGATAAAAGGATAGCTTTTTGCCGATAAATGTAGTATATTAGGGATTCGTGAAAGAAACTTTTTTAGATATATGAAGGAGAAAAAAGAAAATGGTTAAGGTTGTGAAATTTGGCGGAAGCTCCCTCGCCAGTGCGGAGCAGTTCAAGAAAGTCGGTGCAATTATCCGCGCAGACGAAACGCGCAGATTTGTTGTACCCAGCGCACCGGGTAAGCGGAATGCGAAGGACACCAAGGTCACAGACATGCTCTACGAATGCTACGGCATCGCAGAGGAGGGAAAGGAGTTTGCAGGAAAACTCGGCAAGATCAGGGATCGCTACGATTCCATTATCAAAGGACTGGATCTGACCTTGTCACTGGATGAAGAATTTCAGACGATTACAAAGAATTTTAAAAATAAAGCAGGCACCGATTATGCGGCGAGCCGTGGAGAATATTTAAACGGCATGATCATGGCAGCTTATCTCGGCTATGAGTTTATCGACGCGGCAGAGGTGATCCGTTTTGACAATGATGGCAATTTCCTTGCGGACGAGACGAACCAGATTCTCGCGGCGCGGTTAGAACACAGCGAGAATGCAGTCATTCCCGGATTTTACGGAGCAAAAGAGGATGGAACGGTACATACCTTCTCACGCGGCGGCTCCGACATTACCGGATCGATTGTGGCGCGTGCGGTACACGCATCAATCTATGAAAACTGGACGGATGTATCCGGATTTTTAGTATCCGATCCCAGGATCATTGACAAGCCGGCAGTCATCCATACGATTACCTACAAGGAGCTGCGCGAACTTTCCTACATGGGCGCGGGCGTGCTGCATGAGGATGCGATCTTCCCGGTACGCAAAGAGGGTATTCCGATCAACATTAAAAATACAAACGCACCGGAGGATCCCGGTACGATGATCGTGGAGAGCACCTGCCATCAGCCGGAATATACGATTACCGGTATCGCAGGTCTGCGTGATTTTGTGGCAGTCAATGTCGATAAGGACATGATGAATTCCGAGGTTGGGTTCTGCCGCAAGGTATTACAGGCATTTGAGGATAACAATATTTCGATCGAGCATATGCCTTCCGGCATCGATACGATGACCGTGTTTGTCCAGAGACATGATTTTGAGGGCAAGGAGCAGCAGGTATTGTCTGCGATCCATAAGTATGCGAAGCCGGATACGATCGAGATTGAGGGCGGTCTGGCACTTGTCGCGGTCGTGGGACGCGGTATGAAATCGACACGCGGTACGGCGGGCAGGATCTTCTCGGCACTGGCACATGCACAGGTCAATGTCAAAATGATCGATCAGGGATCGAGCGAGCTGAATATCATTATCGGTGTGAGCAACGATGATTTTGAGCGTGCGATCCGTTCGATCTATGACATTTTTGTCGAGACACAGTTATAATCGGATCTTATTTTGTGATAGATTCATGAATTATCAACAGGAGGATGAAACATTATGGATGATGTGTACACCACTGACAGGCAGGTAACAGATCACGTGCAGGAGGCACAGCCGGAGAAAGCATCTGCAAAAACAGAACAGCCGGAAAGCCGCAGAGCGCCCGGAAAACCCAAATTACACGGAGACAAAAACCGCAGTATCCGGTTAACTCTGACGATGATGGTGACGCTGCCGGCAGTGATCACGATGCTTGTGACACTATTGTATGCGCGCTCAGCCATGACAGATGGCATGGAGGAGGAAATGATCGATGGTCTTGTGCTGATGGCAGAGTCGATCAAGGGCGGATATAATGGGACTGATGGTGATTATACACTCGGTGATGACGGCTGCATCTATAAAGGTGATATGAACCTTACACCGACTGAGGAGTCTATGGATATCTATACCGCGAATCTGGATGCCGATGTGACGTTGTGCTGGGGCAAGACACGTATAGCGACGACCATCATAGAGGATGACGGTTCGCGTGCTGCAGGCACCGATATTGCGGATGAGGTATGGGCAACGGTACAGACCGGTGAAACCTATAAGACCAACGATATACAGATTCTGGGCGAAGACTATTATGCCGTATACGCGCCTCTTGAAAATACGGACGGAACGGTTGTTGGTGTTGTATTTGCCGGTCGTCCCTGTGCAGATGTATCGACGTTCATCAACCAGAAGGTACGCATGCTGGTCGTACTCGCAGTGATTATTCTGATCATCTGCAACGTAATCGGATTTCTCGTTGCGAACGTGCTTGCAAAGGTATTAAAGAAAGCATCTGAGATGCTTGCGGCTCTGTCACAGGGACAACTGAATGTGACGATCGATGAGCGCATCTTAAAGCGTAAGGATGAGATCGGACGGATGGGTGTAGCGATTGAGACACTGTTAGATAAGCTGCGCGAGATCGTCGGACAGCTCAAGCAGTCCTCAAATACCTTGTATACGTCCGGTAATTCGCTGGATGAGATGGCAGGACAGACCTCCGCGGCTGCGGATGAGATCGGACGTGCCGTGGAAGACATTTCCAAGGGAGCGGTTTCCCAGGCAGAGGAGATCGAGAGTGCATCACAGGAGATCGCTACGATGGGCGAGGTCATTGAGGACATTGTAACGAGTGTCGGCAGTCTGACCAATACCTCTGAGAATATGACCGTTGCAGGAAATGCATCCCAGACGACGATGAAGGAGCTGAGTGAGTCCAATGACCGCACGACGGCTGCGATCGCGCGGATTGGTGAGCAGATCCGCTCTACGAATGCATCCATTGAGAAGATTGGTGCTGCAGCGACACTCATCACATCCATTGCGGATCAGACGAGCCTGTTGTCGCTCAACGCCTCGATCGAATCTGCGCGTGCAGGCGAGGCGGGCAGAGGCTTTGCAGTCGTAGCGGGTGAGATCCAGAAGCTCGCGGTACAGTCCGACGAGGCAGCAGCGGAGATCCAGCAGATCATTGATACGCTGCTCGCAGAGTCTGAGCAGACGATGGCAGTCATGGAGCAGGCGGAGAGTCTCGTAGCGGAACAGCAGCAGAAGCTCGATGCAACCAAGCAGCGTTTCGCAGAGGTCAATGACGGTATTACGGTATCCCGTGAGGGCACGGATGTGATCCGCGGCAACGCAGGCTCATGTAACCGTGCGCGCACACAGGTCGTAGACGTGATCTCGAACCTGTCCGCGATATCGCAGGAGAATGCGGCATCCGCACAGGAGACGACCGCTTCGATGGAGGAGCTGAATGCGACGATCAATATGCTGGCAGAGGCAGCCGGCAATCTGAAGGTACTCTCCGAGCAGTTGAACGAGGAGATGGATTTTTTCCAGATGTAATTACATACAAAATCGGGCAGAAATGCCCGCTACAGGCAGCAGGTCATTTGATCTGCTGCTTTTTTTCTAGAAAATTTTGTTGACAAATACTGTATTGCATGATATAAGTGTATTAACACAACTAATACAGATGATACACCTAGTGCGCATAGTACACCGGATCGTCGGTATCGGATCGTTGTGTGGCGTAAGAAGAGAGAAGCGTAAGAAGGAAGAAGAGCAAAAAACAGGAAAGGAGGAGCGTGGATGATTCAGTTAAACTATCGTGATGCCAAACCGATCTATGAGCAGATCAAGGATGGTCTGCGCAGGCTGGTCATCACAGGTGCGATCGCAAAGGATGAAAAGCTGCCCAGTGTGCGTGAACTGGCGAGTGAGCTGGCGATCAATCCGAACACGATCCAGCGGGCGTACCGTGAGCTGGAGAGCGAGGGTTACATCTATACCGTGTCCGGCAAAGGCAGCTTTGCGGCAGAGCAGGCGGATGTGGCTGGAAGGAGGAATGAAACATTGTTAAGGGAGTTTGATGAAATTGTAAGAGAGCTGTTGTATCTGTCAGAGGATAAGGATGCCCTGATCAGACGGATTGAGGAGATAGCAGGAGGAGGGGATGAGCGATGATCCGGATTAGCGATGTTGTAAAGGATTTCGATGGATTCCGCGCGCTGAACCATCTGAATATGCATGTACCAAAGGGTGCGATCTACGGACTCGTCGGACCGAACGGAGCGGGAAAGTCCACGATCATCCGTCATATTACCGGTGTCTACCGTCAGGATCTGGGCGAGATCAAAATTGATGGGAAAGCGGTCTATGAGAATCCGGAGGTAAAAGAAAAATTTGCCTATATTCCGGATGATATTTTCTATTTTTTACAGGCGAATACGCTTGACATGATGAAATATTACAAGGGTATTTATCCTAAGTTTGATGTGGAGCTGTTCCATGCGCTCGCCGATTGTTTTCCGGCAGTGGATGTCAGACGCAATATCCGTAGTCTGTCAAAGGGTATGCAAAAGCAGGTAGCCTTCTGGCTGTCGATCTGCTGCAGACCGGAGCTGCTCATTTTGGATGAGCCGGTAGACGGACTTGATCCCGTGATGCGCCGCCAGATCTGGAGCATTATCATGGGTGATGTGGCAGAGCATGGAACGACCGTTCTCGTATCGTCCCACAACCTGCGTGAGCTGGAGGATGTCTGCGACCATGTCGGTATCATGAACGATGGCAAGATCTTAATCGAGCGCTCGTTGTCAGATTTACAAGGCAGCGTCACAAAGGTACAGGTTGCATTTGACGGAGAGATGTCTGCACTGCCTGAGCATATCAAGGTGCTGCATCAGACGACTGCCGGCCGTGTCCATACGCTGATTGTCAAGAGCGAGCAGCAGGAGGCACAGAGGGTGCTGGCAGCGATGAATCCAATTTTGCTGGATGTGCTGCCGCTGACCTTGGAAGAAATCTTTATTTATGAGCTGGGAGGTGTGGATTATGCAGTCAAAGATTTCCTTTTTTAATCCGACGATATTTAAAAAGAACCTGACACGCTTCTGGCCCTTTGCGCTGTTGTATCTGATTTATCTGCTTGTCGTTCATCCACTGGTGATCTATACGGAGTGCAACCAGTTGATGTATTATGACAGCAACCGGACAGCTTCTGCGGTCGTGCTGGATCATTTTGCGGCTATGACGGAGCCGGTCAGCATTTTTATTGCGGCGATCGTCATTGCAATCTCAGTGTTCAGTTATCTGTACCAGAGCCGCAGTGCGAATATGATTCATTCGTTTCCGGTGACGCGCACACAGTTGTTTGTCACCAACTATGTATCCGGACTGGCACTGTTATTCCTTGCACAGTTTTTCGGGGCACTGTTTACGAACCTGATCATTCTCGGCAAGGCGGCGGAAACGATCTGGATTGTCTGGGCGTGGTTTGGCATCACTGTCGGTGAGACACTGTTTTTCTACAGCTTTGCGGTGCTTATGGTGATGTTTACCGGACAGGTGCTGACTGCCGGATTGTTTTATCTGATCTGGAGCTTTTTGTACGTTGTAGTCGTAGCACTGATTGACAGCATGGGCAGCCTGTTTTTCTATGGGATCGATGGCAATCTGATCGGTATAGGCTCGCATCCGCTGTTTCCACTGTGGTATCTGATGCGCAGGGTTGGCTTCCATGTCAACGACAGCTCGACCGTCTGCCAGACACAGGGCATCGTGATACTGCTGGCGTATGTTGCGGTTGGTGTGGTTCTGACCGTACTGGCATGGTGGATCTATCGTCACAGACGGATCGAGTGTGCCGGTGATTTCCTGTCGATGAAGTGGACGGCGCCGGTATTCCGCTGGGGCGTGGTATTGGTCGGCGGTATCGGCTGTGCGTTGTTTGTGACCTATCTGGTCAATGACGGATATGGCAGCTGGAATGCGAGAGTTGCCCGTTTTGTGATCTCTTTGGTTATATCCGGTGTGATACTGTTTTTTGCATCAGAGATGTTTATCGAGAAGAGCTTCCGCGTCTTTCATAAAAGACTGATCGTGGAATGTGCTTCCTGCGTTGCAGTATTGTTAGTCGGCGTTGCCGTGGTTCATTTTGATGTGTTTGGTGTCGAGAGCTATGTGCCTGAGACCGAAAAGATCGCGATGGTCAGCTTCTCCTGTGATAACGGAGAGGTCGATTTTGAGGATGCCGGACATATTGCAGATGTGGCGGCAGTACATCAGATGATCGTAGACAATCTGGATGTCCAGAAAAAGAATACGGATGGCACGGGCTATTCGCTGGCGGATGCGTCGGATGATTCCTCCGTAGCCTTCAGCAGCTATGTGTCCATTCACTACACACTTAAAAACGGAACCTATGTGGAGCGTAACTATCCGGTGCTCATCAGGGATCAGCAGTTCGGTGAGCAGTTCTGCGGACAGTTGCAGAAAGTGTCAGGAGACACAGAGGGCAGCCTGAACGCTGTGCTTGGACTGAATCATAAGGAACTGGACTGGAAGGTCAGCTATGTGGGACTGAGCATGCCTATACGCAGTGAGGACGGTGGCGACTGGTATTATGACGGCTCACAGGATGTCACGATCGATACGGAGGAAAACCGTCAGGTGATTTACGATGCATGGCTGGCAGACATCGCATCAGGTGCATTGACACCGGGAGACGGTTCCGCGGAGTCGTTTCCTGCGACCGTGCAGATACAGTTTGAGACAAAGGCGCGTCTGTCACAGATCCGTTATCCGGAGGGCAGCTCGCTGGCATACAAGCTGATTGACTATGATCAGCACGGCGGTGGGGTATCCACTTATCAGGACGTATACCTCAATGACCACTGTACGAATCTGATTGAAGCACTCAAGCAGATCGGTGTGATCAAAGGAATTGAAGATCTTCAAGGTTGAATAAACATACGGAGATATGGTAAAATAACCTCAATGCTATGTGCATTGGGGTTATTTTTAGATTTGAGAACGGTTTAAGGAATAAATAGGAATGAATAAGCAGACGCACAGGATCGCACAGGTGGCGGAGGGCAGTATTGCCGAGGAACTGGAGCTTGCACCGGGGGATGTGATCCTAGAGATCAATGGGCAGCCGTTAGAGGATATTTTCGACTATCATTTTATGGTCGAGGACGACTATCTGGTCATGCTCGTGGAAAAACCAGATGGAGAGCAGTGGGAGCTGGAGATCGAGAAGGATGTCGATGAGGATCTGGGTATCACCTTTGAAAACGGACTGATGGACGATTACCGCTCCTGTTCAAATAAATGCATTTTCTGTTTTATCGACCAGATGCCGCCCGGCATGCGGGAGACGCTCTACTTCAAGGATGATGATTCGAGACTTTCCTTTTTGCAGGGCAATTATGTGACGCTTACGAATATGAAGCAGAAGGACATTGACCGTATCATCCGCTACCGGCTCGATCCGATCAATATTTCGGTGCAGACGACGAATCCCAAGCTGCGGTGCATGATGTTACACAACCGGTTCGCCGGGGATGCACTAAAAAAGATTGACATTTTATATGAGGCGGGCATCCGCATGAACGGTCAGATTGTGCTGTGCAGGGGTGTCAATGACGGGAAGGAGCTCGCCCGCAGTATCCGTGATCTGATGAAGTACCAGCCGTATATGGAGAGCGTGTCGGTCGTTCCGGTCGGGCTGTCGAAGTATCGGGAGGGGCTGTACCCGTTAGAACCGTTTACGAAGGAGGATGCCTGTGAGGTGCTGGATCTGATTCACGGCTACCAGAAACAGAGTATGGAGGCATACGGCACACATTTTATCCATGCGAGTGATGAGTGGTATCTGCTGGCGGAGCGCCCACTGCCGCCGGAGGATAACTACGACGGCTATATCCAGCTCGAAAACGGTGTCGGTATGCTGCGGCTGCTGCGGGAGGAGTTTGCGGAGGCGTTGAACGAAGCGCCCGGAGATCCGGAGTATACCCGCGAGGTAGCACTCGCAACCGGCCGTCTGGCAGCACCCCAGATCGGGCATCTGGTGGAGCAGCTGCATGGGAAATATCCGAAGGTCACGGTGCATGTGTATGCGATCCGCAATGATTTTTTCGGGGAGCGCATCACGGTATCCGGACTTCTGACCGGACAGGATCTCGCAAAGCAGTTGTCGGTCGTTCCGCTCGGTGAGCGGCTGCTGTTGCCGTGCAATGTCGTCCGCACAGCGGAGCAGGATTTCCTCGACGACATGACGGTCGCAGAACTGGAAAAAACTTTACAAGTACCGATAGATATTGTAAAATCAAGCGGAGCAGATTTGCTATACGCAATGATAGGAGATATAGAACATGAGTAAACCGATCGTGGCGGTCGTAGGCCGTCCCAATGTAGGAAAATCAACACTGTTTAATGCGCTGGCAGGCTCGCGGATCTCAATCGTCCAGGATACACCGGGTGTGACGCGCGACCGGATCTACGCGGATGTGAGCTGGCTGAATTATAATTTTACGATGATCGACACCGGAGGTATTGAGCCGGACAGTGGGGATATCATTCTCTCGCAGATGCGTGAGCAGGCACAGATCGCGATCGACACGGCGGATGTGATTATTTTTCTGGTCGATGTGCGTCAGGGTATGCAGGACGCGGATTCCAAGGTCGCAGACATGCTGCGCCGTTCGCACAAGCCGGTCATTCTGGCAGTCAATAAAGTAGACAATTTTGAAAAGATGTCGATGGATGTCTATGAGTTTTATAATCTCGGAATGGGTGAGCCGTTCGCGATCTCTGCGGCATCCATGCTTGGGCTCGGTGAGCTGCTCGACGAGGTCGTGAAACATTTTCCGGATAGCAGCGGCATGGATGAGGAGGATGACCGCCCGAAGATCGCCGTTGTCGGCAAGCCAAATGTCGGAAAATCTTCACTTGTCAACCGCCTGACCGGAGATAACCGTGTGATCGTGTCCGACATCGCGGGAACGACGCGTGATGCGATCGATACGCCGGTCAAATATCACGGAAAAGAATATGTATTTATCGATACGGCGGGA
>CALBJL010000168.1 GCA_937893485.1 uncultured bacterium
AAAACTGCGCGGAAAGAGCGAGGCAGAGATCAAAGAGCTGCGCTATGACAACGGCATTTGTGCGGCATTTAAAATGGTAGATACGTGCGCGGCAGAGTTTGCGGCAGAGACACCGTATTTTTACTCCGGATTTGGAAGTGAAGACGAGGCATCGGAATACAGGACAAATGACGAAAAGCCCCGCAAGAAAGTATTGGTACTCGGTTCCGGACCGATCCGTATCGGACAGGGTGTGGAGTTCGACTATTGTAGTGTCCATGCGACATGGGCGTTTGCAAAAGCGGGCTACGAGACAATCATCATCAACAATAATCCAGAGACTGTATCGACAGATTTCGACATCGCGGATAAGCTGTACTTCGAGCCGCTGACACCGGAGGATGTTGAAAACGTCGTAAATATCGAAAAGCCCGACGGTGCGGTCGTACAGTTTGGCGGACAGACTGCGATCAAGCTGACCGAGAGCCTGCAGAAGATGGGTGTGCCGATCCTCGGCACAGCACCGGAGGATGTCGATGCGGCAGAGGATCGTGAGTTGTTCGACCAGATTTTACAGGAGACGGAGATCCCCAGAGCAGCCGGAGGAACGGTATTCACCGCAGAGGAGGCGAAAAAGGTCGCAAACGAGCTCGGCTATCCGGTACTCGTGCGCCCTTCCTACGTCCTTGGCGGACAGGGTATGCAGATCGCGTATACGGATGAGGAGATCGAAGAATTTATGGAGATCATCAACCGGATCGAGCAGGATCATCCGATTCTCGTTGATAAATATCTGATGGGTAAGGAGCTGGAGGTCGATGCGGTCTGTGACGGCACGGATATTCTGATTCCGGGTATCATGGAGCATATCGAGCGTACCGGCGTCCATTCCGGCGACAGTATTTCTGTCTATCCGGCACCGACCGTCAGCGACGAGGTCAAGGAAACGATCGCAGAGTATTCGCGCAGACTGGCAAAAGCGCTGCATGTGCGCGGTCTGATCAACATTCAGTTTATTGCGGTCGGCAATGAGGTATACGTGATCGAGGTCAATCCGAGATCCTCACGTACCGTACCGTATATCAGTAAAGTGACAGGCATTCCGATCGTTGATCTGGCAACCGAGGTGATTTTAGGTAAAAAGATCCGTGATCTTGGCTATGAGCCGGGTCTGCAGCCCGCAGCCGACTATTTTGCAATCAAGATGCCGGTATTCTCCTTCGAGAAGATCCGCGGTGCAGAGATCTCACTCGGACCGGAAATGAAGTCAACCGGAGAGTGTTTAGGAATCGCCAAGAGCTTTGATGAGGCGCTCTATAAGGCATTCCTCGGCGCAGGCGTGGAGTTACCGAAGCATAAGCAGATGATTATTACAGTCAAGCGGGCAGACCAGCCCGAGGCGGCAGAGGTTGCCAAACGCTTTGAGGCACTCGGATATAAAATCTACGCGACGAGACACACAGCAGAATATCTGCAAAATGAGGGTGTCAGGGCGCGTAAGGTCAACAAGCTTCATCAGGAGTCTCCGACAGTCATGGACCTGTTGCTCGGACATAAGATCGATCTGGTCATCAACACACCGACACAGGGACGCGACAAGAGCCGTGACGGATTTCTGATCCGCCGTACCGCGATCGAGACCGGTGTCAATGTCATCACCTCACTCGATACCGCCAATGCACTCGCAAGCTCTCTCGAGGCAGGTGCAAAGGAGCTGACCGTCGTAGACATCGCAACGTTAGACTAGGAGAGTTATGTTATCTTTATTTATAGGGATACAGTATCTTGGAATTATACTTATTTTCGCTCAGGTGATGGTTCTGTTATTTTACAGACCATCCTACCTGCAGCGTATGCTGCTCGTCGTTGAGCTCGCCACATTGGTCAATCATGTCGGCTGTCTGTTAATGATGCAGGCGACAACGGCTGAGACTGCGCTTATGGCAGTGAAATTCTCGTATATCGGTAAACCGTATATTCTGTTGGCAATCTTTTTATTCCTGTTACAATTTTATAGGGTGGGTATCCCGTGGGCAGTCAAATGTGCACTGTGTATGTTCCATGTGCTCGTCAGCCTGCTTGTGCTGACCTGTGAAAAACAGTCCTTATTTTACAGCAGCATGGAATTTGTCCACGAGGGCTATTATCCGCATCTGGTGTTTGGACACGGGCCGGTTTACATACTGAATACGGTACTGATTTTCGTATATTTCCTGATCGGTCTGGTTTTAAGCATTGTGAAGTACAAAACGATGCGCACACGTGATGAGCAGAGGTGTGCGTTCTGTCTCGATGGCATTCTCTTGGTGGGGGCGGTCGGGCTGTTTGCCTATTTTACCGGAAAAACCGGAGGCTATGACACGACCCTGCCGGCGTATCTGATCGGAAATATTCTGCTTCATATCTGTGTGATGAAATACAATATGCTGGACGCGCTGGAGGTGGCAAAGGACATCATTGCGGAGGAGATCGCACAGGGCGTGCTTGTCACAACACCGGATGATAAGATCATATTTGAAAATAACCAGTTAAAGCAGATTTTTTCTGAGGACGGTGCATACGATCCGGAGCAGGCAAAACAGATGTTACAGCAGTATGCCGGGCTCGACGGCAGCTTTAGTATCGGAAAGCACGTGTACGAGGTGCAGAAAAAGAAGATTCAAAAGCGCGGTATCGAATACGGGCAGATGTATGTCGTAAATGACATGACAGAAAATTATAACCATGCGGTGGAACTGGAGCACCAGATGGTCATTGCGGAGATGGCAAACCGCGCGAAGTCGGATTTCCTTGCAAGGATGTCCCATGAGATCCGCACGCCGATCAACGCAATCACAGGCATGAACGAAATGATTCTGCGCGACAGCCATGAGAAGGACGTAAAAAAATATGCCATGAACATCAAATCGGCGGCAGGCACGCTGCTGAGCCTGATCAATGACATTTTAGATTCGTCCAAGATCGAATCGGGCAAGCTGGAAATCATACCGATGGAATATGAGCTGGACAGCCTGTTGAACGATGTAATCAACGCTGTTTATCTAAAAACGGTGGATAAAGGGCTGAAATTGATCGTAGATGTGGATAAGAGCATTCCAAACCATCTGTACGGGGATGATGTGAGAGTGCGCCAGATATTGATCAACCTGTTGAATAATGCAGTCAAATACACAGAAACAGGCACGATCCGGTTCACCGTAGCCAACCGGAGTGATGATGCGCGGACACTGCTGTATTTTGAGGTAAAAGATACCGGTATCGGCATCAAAGAAGAAGATCTGCCAAAGCTGTGCGAGGCATTTGAGCGGATCGAGGTGTCCAGAAACCGGAATATCGAGGGAACCGGACTCGGCATGAGCATTGTCAGCGATTTACTTCACCTGATGCATACGCATTTGCAGGTGCAGAGTACCTACGGAGTCGGCAGTACGTTTTCTTTTGAGCTGGAACAGCGTGCGATGGCGGCGGAACAGATCGGCAATCATGAGGAACGGATCAGCCGGATGCACCAAAACAATGCCTATGAGTGCCGGTTCACGGCACCGCGCGCCAGACTGCTGCTTGTGGATGACAATGATGTGAATCGGGAGGTATTTTGCGGTCTGCTCAAACAGACGCACGTGCAGATCGTGGATGTGGCTTCCGGAGCGCAATGTCTGGAGGAGGCGGCAAAGCAGCATTTTGATCTGATTTTCCTCGATCATATGATGCCGGATATGGACGGTATCGAAACCCTGCACCGACTCAGACAGATCGAACATTGTCCGTGTGCGGATACGCCGGTTGTCGCGCTGACTGCGAACGCTGTCACAGGCGCAAAAGAGCGGTATCTGGAGGCGGGATTTAATGCGTATTTGTCCAAACCGATTGTTTCCGAGAAACTGGAAATGATGATTGCGGAGCTGTTGCCGGAAGACTTGATAGAACCTGATACCGGCGGGGGTGCAGCAGCTGCCACACAGGAGCAGGAACCCGCAGCAGCGGAGGAACTGCCGCAGATCGGGCAGATTGACTGGAATTATGCACATATCTATGTGAAGGATGACCACCTGCTGGCAGTCACGCTGAAAAATGTCTATTGGGCGCTTCCCTCTGACCGGAGAGAATTGACGAAATTGCAGGCAAACATATATAATAGTGAGGAAGGGATGGCGGCATACCGTATCAAGGTACATGCGATGAAAAGCACGACTGCATCTGTCGGGGCAGTGATGATCTCACAGCTTGCAAAGCTGCTGGAGCAGAAAGCAATAGCAGGCGATGAGCGTGCGATCGGACAGATACATCCAGTCTTTATGGAGCAGCTTGAGGAGTTTGAGCGCGCATTGGATAACTATTATACGGATATGCGGGATGAGGAACCACCTGCCGATTCAAATACCACAAGAGAAGAAACCGGAGATCATTTGAGGGAATTGATACAGGCACTCGACACATATGATTATGACGGGGCGGAGCGTCTGGTGGAAGCTCTGGAGGTATATGATGGCGGTGAGGAGTGGAAGCAGCTGTTGGAAAAGCTGAAGGAGCAGGAGTTTGGACTTCAGTATGACCAATGTGCACAGACAGCACAGCAGATGCTGCAGATCGTTTCCCAACCCTGATTATGATGTGAGTGCGGAGTGTAGATTGTTATGAAAAAAATCTTTTTTATCGGAAAATTTAATGTTATCATGCAAAACATCTATCTGGCGATGTCCAGACAGTTTGATGTTCAGGTATGTCCGGCGGAGTATGAGATCATAGAGGGGCTGTTTCAGATGATTTCCCCGGAAATGGTACTGATCTCGACGATGGACTTCGGAGCGGAGCAGGAACGCATTTACCAGATGCTTGCGGAGAAGTATGAGTGGGTGCCTGTCCTGAGCATCGGAAAAAAAGACGAATTGCGGCAGTTCTATGAGTTCACGCAAAAGGAGCAGTTCCATGAGATTTACCGGCCGGTGAAGATCGGTGCGATCGTAGAGGAGACCGCGCGTATTTTAGGCATTCCTGCCGATGCATTATATACCAGTAAAGAGGATGTGGCAAATGTCCGCAGCGGGACCAAAACGGTGCTGCTCGTAGACGACAGCGCGATACAGCTCCGGCAGGTACGGGAGATCTTAAAGGATAAATACCGCGTGCTGATGGCGCCGTCCGGACTGGCAGCCATGGATATCCTGTCAAAAGAAAAACCGGATCTGATCTTCTTAGACTATGACATGCCGGTTGTCGACGGCAGGGTCACATTGAAAAAAATCCGCGCAAACAAAAGCTCAAAGGATATTCCGGTCGTATTTCTGACCGCGATCAACAGCAAGGAAAAAATCCTTGCCGTGATGCATCTGAATCCGTCCGACTATCTGCTCAAGCCGGTAAACGCAAACCGTATTTTGGAGACCGCAGAGCGGATTTTGGGGGAATAGAGTGGGGTGAGAATTTAGGATGGGGAGATATTTCAGATAAAAATAGCCACACTATTTTCATAATGTGGCTATCTGAAAATTACCTATTTATTTCTTTCATGCGATTTATAATAGCCTGCCAATACATCCGATCGTTCAACACTCTGATAACGGTTACTGTTGTACCTTCAACCACGAAGAAAATCAAATATGTACTGTAGGGCTTATAATAAATTTCTAAACCTTCTATGATGTATCCTGTTTTTTCGTATCCTTTTGCAAAAGGATTTAATGCTTTAATTGCAGACTTTATTTTTCGGGAGAAATTTTCTGCATACTCTCGATACATAAAAGTCTGCAATATATAAGTCTTTGTATTTTTTATATCCTATACAGCATCCTTCGACAAGACAATTTTATATTTTTCAGGGTTATCCATATATTATATTTTGTCGATTTCCTCCCATGCTTCTTCAATGGTATATACTTCACCATTTCGAATGCTTTGTACTCCTTTGGATAATTCCCGGACAAGCGCAGCAAAAGCATCTTTTTCTGTGTAATCATATGTTCGATTATTTGCTTTTGTATCTGCTGACGCTAATGGTGTCATGGTAACATACCCCTTTCTGGTTTTATTATATGTAAAAGGCTGTTATATTACAAAAATTTTGATGTAAAGCCGTTGGACACATCGTGCAACCATATTCATCATAGCGGATTTTTTCCTATCGCGCAAGTGCAGAATGAGTGGAAATAGCAGCTATAGCCGAAGAAGCTCATATCCCATCTCATGCAGCCGTTTTGCTGCCGCTTCCATAAGTAGTTTTTGTTTTAGAAATCGCTTTTATTTATCCTTTATCTGTTTGTGGATCTCCTGCAATGATTTTACTTCCCCGTTGCCGTGCTGCTGTACATAGAGGATACCCTTTGCGGTAGCCTTGGCAGCGGCGATCGTCGTCACATAAGGGATCTTTGCTTTGATCGCAGCTTTTCTCAGATAGCTGTCGTCGTGGATGCTGTCCTTGCCGACCGGAGAATTTACGATCAGATCGAAGTCGCCGTTTGTGATCATATCGAGAATGTTCGGGCGGCCCTCCTGCAATTTCTTGACAAATGTAGCATCGATACCTGCCTCCGTGATGATCTCGTAAGTATTTCCTGTTGCATAGATCTTGAATCCTGCTTCATCAAACAGCTTTGCGACCTCTGCGACCTCCGGCTTATCCTTGCGGTTGACGGAGATCAGTACGGAACCGCCAAGCGGCAGTCTGGTCTGTGTCGCCTCCTGTGCCTTGTAGAATGCTTCACCGTAATAGGTGGACAGTCCGAGCACTTCTCCGGTAGAACGCATCTCCGGTCCGAGGATCGGGTCTACCTCCGGGAACATATTGAACGGGAATACCGCCTCTTTGACACCGTAGTAAGGGATGTCCTGCTCCTTTAATGCGGGTACGGGCGAAGGGCGTCCGGTCAGCTCGGAAGTGATGATATCGGTCGCGATCGGAACCATGCGGATGTTGCACACCTTGGAAACGAGCGGTACAGTACGTGATGCCCTCGGATTTGCCTCCAATACATAGACGCGGCCGTTTTCGATCGCATACTGCATATTCATCAGTCCTTTGACATGCATTTCCTCGGCAATTTTCTTTGTATATTCTTTAATCGTAGCGACATTTTCCTCTGTGATGTGTACAGAAGGAATGATACATGCACTGTCGCCGGAATGGATGCCTGCGAGCTCGATATGCTCCATGACAGCCGGTACAAATGCATGTGTGCCGTCGCTGATCGCGTCTGCTTCACACTCGAGTGCGTGGTTTAAGAAACGGTCGATCAGGATCGGGCGGTCGGGAGTCACGCCGACAGCGGCATTCATGTAGCCGGTCATGCTCTCGTCGTCATAAACGACCTCCATACCGCGTCCGCCAAGGACATACGAAGGACGTACCATGACCGGATAACCGATCTTATTCGCGATGGCGATCGCCTCGTCCACGGTCGTAGCCATGCCTGCCTCGGGCATCGGAATCTCTAATTTGTCCATCATCGCACGGAACTGGTCACGATCCTCTGCCAGATCGATGACAGCGGGTGAAGTGCCGAGGATCTTGACACCGTTTTTCTCCAGCTCGGCAGCCAGATTTAACGGAGTCTGTCCGCCAAACTGGGCGATCACGCCGAGCGGCTGCTCTTTGTGATAAATACTCAGCACATCCTCAAGCGTCAGAGGCTCGAAATACAGCTTATCAGATGTATCATAATCGGTAGAAACGGTCTCCGGATTGCAGTTTACGATGATCGTCTCAAAACCGAGCTTTTTCAGTGCGAGTGCCGCATGTACACAGCAGTAGTCGAACTCGATACCCTGACCGATACGGTTTGGACCGCCGCCGAGGATCATGATCTTGGGCTTGTCAGTCTTTACAGGGTTCTTATCCGGTGCGTTGTAGGTCGAATAGTAGTAGGCGCTGTCCTTTGTACCGCTGACATGTACGCCCTCCCATGCTTCTTCGACACCGAGGGAGAGACGTTTTTCACGGATATCTGCCTCGGGGATCTCAAGGATCTGGCTTAAATATTTATCGGAAAAACCATTCTTTTTTGCGGAAATGAGCGCTTCGTCGGAGGGAAGGGAGCCTTTGTGCTTCATCAGCGCTTCTTCTTCCTCGACCAGCTCTTTCATCTGGGTGACAAAATATTTCTTTACCTTTGTAATATCATAGATTTCATCAACGGTTGCGCCGGCACGCAGTGCCTCGTACATGATAAAATGACGGTCACTGGACGGATGTGCGAGCATGCGCAGCAGTTCTTCTTTGGACTTGGTATCATAATCTTTGGCATGTCCGAGTCCGTAACGACCGGTCTCTAAGGAGCGGATCGCTTTCTGGAATGCCTCTTTGTAAGTCTTGCCGATACTCATGACCTCGCCGACCGCGCGCATCTGTGTACCGAGCTTGTCCTCCACGCCCTTGAACTTTTCAAATGCCCAGCGTGCAAACTTGATTACGATATAATCGCCGTCGGGAACATATTTATCGAGTGTGCCGTATTTGCCGCATTCGATATCCTTTAAAGTCAGACCGGCTGCGAGCATCGCGGATACGAGTGCGATCGGGAAACCGGTCGCCTTACTTGCCAGTGCGGAAGAGCGGGAAGTACGGGGATTGATCTCGATGACACAGATACGGTCGGATACCGGATCGTGTGCAAACTGCACGTTTGTTCCGCCAATGACCTGTACTGAATCGACGATCTTATATGCCTGTTTCTGCAAACGCTTCTGCAATTCTTCGGAGATCGTGAGCATCGGTGCGGAACAGAAGGAGTCGCCCGTATGTGTACCCATCGGGTCGATATTTTCGATAAAGCAGACCGTGATCATGTTGCCGTCAGCATCACGGACAACCTCAAGCTCAAGTTCCTCCCAGCCGAGAATGGATTCCTCCACAAGCACCTGTCCGACCAGACTTGCCTGCAGACCACGCGCACAGACGGTCTTTAATTCTTCCTTATTATAAACGAGACCACCGCCGGCGCCGCCCATCGTATATGCGGGGCGCAGAACGACCGGATAGCCGAGACGATCAGCGATCGCGAGTGCCTCATCGACACTGTAGGATACCTCGCTGCGTGCCATCTCTACACCGATGGCATCCATGGATTTTTTGAATTCAATACGGTCCTCGCCGCGCTCGATGGCGTCTACCTGTACACCGATGACCTGTACGCCGTATTTTTCCAGAATGCCTGCATTTGCCAGCTCTGCACACAGGTTCAGACCGGACTGTCCGCCGAGGTTCGGCAGCAGTGCATCCGGGCGCTCTTTGGCGATGATCTGCTCAAGTCTGGAAACGTTGAGCGGCTCGATGTAGGTAACGTCAGCGATTTCGGGATCGGTCATGATCGTGGCAGGGTTGGAATTGACCAGTACGATCTCATAACCGAGCTTGCGAAGTGCCTTACAAGCCTGTGTACCGGAATAGTCGAACTCGCACGCCTGACCGATGATGATCGGACCGGAGCCGATGATCAGAACTTTGTTGATGTCTGTTCTCTTTGGCATAAGTAATCTCCTCTATGATATATATTATTATTTTAAGTCTCGCTACTTATTATAGAATAAAAATAAGGAATTACATATAGTAAATTTAAGAAAATTAGAAATTTTTTTCAAAATGCGGAACACTGTGCTAGAATAAAAGCATCTATAGGTGATGATTGAAGCGTTTTGTTAAATCGGGCTGCGGACACAGCAGTATCCCGGTCAGTCTGCTCCGGTTGTCCGTCGGTGTCTCGCTGTCTCTTCAGCCTTGGCTCGATGTGTCTTTCGGTTCCCTCACACACATAGCCTGCGGCTTCCAGCTATGGCACACGAAGTATGATGAAGTCGCTCGCACTTCGGCGGACAAACGTCGCATCTGACGGGAACTACTGTGCGCGCAGCCGTTCACAGAAGCAGCGGCGCGAGCAAGCGGTGTCTGATTTTGCTGCCTTTGCGCGATGGAGATGAGACTCGTAACTCGTGGAAGCCTTTGCTGAACACGAGTTAGGTTTTTCCGAGGCTCATCGGAATGGGTCGTGCAATGAAAGCAAAACAGACATGCTTGTGGGAGCCGCGAACTCATATTGCTGCTTTTGCAGCCTGATCGGGAACTACCGCAACTGTCGCCGAGCAACACGTTTTAAGATAGTTTCGCAAACGCCTAATAGAAACATCTAACCGGAAAGGATTATGTTATGGATAAAAATATAAATGAGAATGCAAGCCACAAAAGCCGGGGGAAAGCCCTGATCGCGATGAGCGGCGGCGTCGACAGCTCCGTTTCGGCGGCGCTGATGAAAAAAGATGGCTATGACTGCATCGGCATCACGATGAAGCTCTATGAAAACGAGACGATCGGAATGGAGCGCGAGGGCACGTGCTGCTCGCTCTCAGATACCGAGGATGCCAGAAAGGTGTGCAGCAGGCTCGGCATGCCCTATTATGTGCTGAACTTCAAGGAGGATTTCTCAAAAAAAGTTATCGACCGGTTCGTGGCGGCATATGAGGCAGGCGATACGCCCAATCCGTGCATCGACTGCAACCGCTATATGAAATTTGACAAGCTCTACCAGCGCGCAAAGGAGCTCGACTGCGACTATATCGTGACCGGACATTATGCGCGTGTCGAATATGACAGTGCGCGCGGGCGTTATCTGCTCAAGAAATCCAAAAACGCCGCAAAGGATCAAAGCTACGTGCTCGCCTTTTTGAATCAGGAACAGCTCGCGCATACGATCTTCCCGCTAGGCGGTTTCGCGTCCAAGGAGGAAGTGCGCTGCATCGCGGACGATTACGGATTTGTCAACGCCAGAAAGCATGACAGTCAGGACATCTGTTTTGTGCCAGACGGCGATTATGCGGATTTTATGCGACATTATACCGGAAAAGACTATCCGGCGGGCGATTTTGTCACCGAGGACGGCAAAAAGCTCGGCGAGCACAAGGGGATCATCCGTTACACGATCGGACAGCGCAAAGGACTCGGACTGGCACTTCCGGCACCGCTATATGTCTGCCGCAAGGATATGGAGCGCAACGAGGTCATTTTATCCTCCGAGGACGCGCTGTTTACAACGACCTGTATCGTCGATGATTTTAACTGGATCGCGTATGAGCAGCCGTCAGAGCCGGTGCGCGTGACCGCAAAGACCAGATACCGTGCAAAGGAAGCGTCTGCGGCCGCGCGTGTTCTGGAGGATGGCAGGGTCGAGCTTGTTTTTGATGAGCCCCAGCGCGCGATCACGACCGGACAGGCAGCCGTACTCTATGACGGCGAGGAGGTCGTCGGCGGAGGTACGATCGTACTTGCATAAAATATCCCAATATGAGATATTTAAATGAGCATCCGGGTGTGTAATACATTCAAAAGAGGAAAAAATATGCAAGTACAAAAAGTGAATAAAAATGGAACGGCCTATTGGGTGCTGCTTGATGATGACATGCACCTGGTCGACCCGGTATGCGAATTTTTAGACTTTCAGCGCAAGATCGACCGCGCTGACAATACATTGCGCGCCTATGCGCTGGATCTGAAGATCTATTGGGAATTTCTGACAAAAAAGTGTCTGAGATTCGATGATGCGTCTGTATCGATTGATACGATGGCTGACTTTGTGGATGATCTGCGACAAGGCGCCCGTGCGGGGGAACTGCTGCATGTGACCGGCAGCAGGACAAACCGCAGTATCAATCGGATACTCGGCAGCGTGCACAGCTTTTACCGCTATGAACAGATGAGCGGACGCTGTCAGCATCCATCTTTTTATGAAACAGTCTCTGACACCGCACCACTGTATCAGGGCTATCTCATTCATACCCATGCAAAAAAACAGACAAAAAAATCTATGGTGAAGCTAAAAGAGAGCCAGCCACAGGCACGGATCGTAACGGAGGAGGAGTTTTTGCGGTTTGTCGCCGCACTGTCCGGACGGCGTGACCGGCTGCTGTTTTATGTGCTGTACTATACCGGTGCGCGCATTCAGGAGGCGCTCGATCTCGAAACGGGGATGCTGCCGATGCCGGATGCTGACCATGCCGTCGGAGTTTTGCACCAGATCCGGTCAAAGGGAAAACGGCGGGATCTGTACGCGCCGATGTTTCTCATCCGTGAGCTGTATGCGTTTGTGCATGAGAAGGACGCAGTCGATGGAGAGCGGAAATATGTGTTTGTCGCAGAAAAATCAAACTATGCGGGCAGACAGCTCACCTACCACGCCGCCTACGATATGATGCGGCGCACGCAGGAGCGCCTCGGCATGGAGTTCCATTTTCACGATCTGCGCCATACGTTCTGCACGGGGCTGATCGAGCAGGGCGTAGACACCGCGATCGTGCAGCAGGTGATGGGACATGCGCATCTCTATACGACAAAAAGGTATGTGCACCTGTCAGACCGGTATGTGATGGCACATCTCACTGACTACTGGGAGCAGTGGAAGGGAGGCGCGGATCATGACATCTGTTAAACCGAAGAGTGACCGGTGGATCTATACCGAGCGGGATGCATCCTCCGCGTGGTATGGCAGGAATTATTGCTTTGATCTGAGATTTGTGCGCAGTGAAGTGCTGCGCAGGGAATTGCGGGAATATGTGTGGGATCAGTACCGCCGCCGGATCAAAAAGCCCGCGACGCTGCGGCAGGAGATCTGCTGGATGCGCTATTATGAGTGCTGGCTGTACGGGCGGGAGATCGATTCGCTCGCACAGATCACGCGCGCGGATGCGGAAGGCTTTGTGTCATTTCTGCATATCTGCATTTCCAAAAAGACCGGGAAACCGCTCAGCATCTTGTCGCAAAAGCATATTTATCAGACGATCTGTGGGATCTACCGCTGGTATGCGTGCCGCAGCAAATCATATGCAGGGCTGTTGCTGCTGTTTCCGACGGATGTATATCCGGGTGCGCGCGGTGCGAAAAAAATAGCACCGGCTGGCAGCGAACAGGTGCGGCAGGCGATGTGTGTGCTGGAGCATCAGAAAAATGAGTGTCTGCGTGTGGGCGGTGCACTGATTTTGATGACGGGACTGGCACCGGGCGACCTGCTGACGCTTCACGTAGACGCATTGCAGACTAATGAGGCAGGCAGTTATGTGCGTTATTATAATCATAAAAAACAGCGGTATTGTACGCTACCGGTCAGCCCGGAGAGTGCGAAGGCATGGCAGCGGTTGTGTGAACAGACAAAAACGCTGCGCGCGGAGGCACCGGATGCGTACCGCATGAGACTGTTTTTATATCGGGACAGAACCGGCAGGGTAAAACCGATGAATCCCGATCTGTTCCGCTACTGGCTGCGGAGGGCGCAGCAGACATCTGACGCACCTGTGACCTGTACGATGCTGCGGGAATTTTTGTTGTGTGATCTGTGGGAGCAGCAGGTGCCGCCCGCGGTGATCCATGAGCTGACCGGCTGCGGGCTGTTTGCGGAGAGGAGGCATGTGGTATGACGAATGCGAATCTCACAAATACGGCACAACTGCCCTGCATAGAGCAGTTTGACGGCTGCGCGGTCACAGATTTGCGGTGCGATGACTGGTATCTGTACGACTGCGCACCAAAAGGGGCAGCTCCGGTCAGGCAGATTCATCTGCATTTTTCGAACCGTGCGGGGCAGCAGGTAAAAAAACTCGTCAAACAGTATGCTTTCTGGCGGCTCGGCAGGGTAAAACCGGTTACGGTGCGATTGGAACTGACCGGGCGCATCAGCCATTGGGAGCGCTATCTTTGCGTGAGAAAAATCACAGATCCGGCACAATTCACAGCAGCGGATTACGGTTCCTTTTTATTCTGGCTGTATGCCGGAGGCTTTCGCGGAGAGCATTGCGAACGGATTCTAGCGACGCTGCATCTGCTGCTGCAAACCGGACAGCGGCTCGGCTGGCGGGTGACACGGACAAAGCTGCCGCGGCAGTGGAATAGCGGAATACGCCCGCAACGGGCAGCAGAGGAAGGTGGCTTTGCCCAACCGATCCCACCGCACATCTACGACCGTATTATCAGGCATGCCAAAACGGATGAGACGGATGAGATCACGCGCTGCGGGATTCTCGTCCAGAGCCAGACCGGGCTTCGGATCAGTGAAGTGCTGTCGCTTCGCGCGGACTGTCTGCGGCGGGGCACAGATGGCAGATGGAGACTGCGCTATTGCCTGAAAAAGACACAGCGCGGCGATCCGGTAATGCGTGAGACAGTAGCCAATGCCATTGTCTGTGAGGCGGTCGGACGGCTGCGGCGAGCGACGGAAAAACTACGCACGGAGAGTGGCAGAGCGGAACTGTTTCTTGTCAGGAATCATGGCATCCGCCCACCGTCACAGGCGAACTGGAACCGCGGAAGGCTGTATCATTTTATGAGGCGCTGGGATATACGGGATGAAAATGGGCATATTTATGAGCTGCATTCGCACCAGTTCCGCGCGACCTATGTCACCGGGCGGCTGTTGGAGGGTGAACCGGTAGCATTGCTGCAGGAAAATCTCGGACATGTCACGGCGGAAATGACGGTGCACTATGTCCATGTGAGTGAACCGCAGATGCGGGCATATCTGGAACCGTATCTGGGCGTAAAGGAGGTCGTGCGATGATAGAGCAGAAGGAACAGAACGAGCAGAAAACAGGTGCGGCAGGTCTGAGTGCCTATGCAAAACAGAAAAACAGGCAGACGATCGAAACGGTCAACCGCGTGCTTGATGAGCTGAACGCACAGGACGCTCCGGTCAATTTTGAAATTGTGGCAAAGCTGGCAGGCGTATCGCGCGGAACGCTGTACAACAATCAGGAACTGTGTGAGCGTATCCGGCGGCTGCGCGCGGGCGGTACGCAGCAGAGCTGTGACAGTCTGCGGGAGAAAAATCGCAGGCAGGAGGAAAAAATGCACGCCATGCGCAGACAGATCCGAAGTCTGGAGGATGAAAAGAAAAAACTGATCGTGCAGTTACTCGATCACGAGCAGCTGCGCAGGGAAAATGACAGATTGCGGGAGGTGCTGCGGGCAGTCGGTTATCTTGATTTTTGAGTATGTGTGTGCTAAGATAACGATAGTTACATATTTAAAAAGCCGCTGAAAGGCGGCTTTTTAAAAGGCTTGCGGTTAGAAAAAGCTAACTAAAATAAGGAGGGACTCCGATGAAAAAGATACATTTTGATGTGGAGACAGATGGATTTTACGGCGCATACTGGGAGTGTCCCGCACAGTCGGAGCATGTGCTGATCGCGATGCTCGGAGACGATCCGGAAGACTATATGGCGCGCTCAGCGGTGAAATGGCTCATGCGAAAGGGCTTCAATGTGCTCACCATGTCGCCGGGCAAAAAGAATTACAGCCACCACAATTATCCACTGGAGCGTATTGAGTCTGCGGTTCGCTGGCTGCAGGCACATGGAAACCGCCGGATCGGAATCGTTGGAGCGTCTACGACCGGAACACTGGCACTGACTGCGGCATCCTATTTTCCGGACATCAGCCTCACGATCGCCATGACACCGAGTGATTTTATCTGGCAGGGCTTTGAACAGGGCAAGCGGGACGGCTGCACGGAATGGCCGATCGAGGGCGAATCGCTTTTTACTTATCAGGGACAGCCGCTGCCATACATGCCGTTCAAATACCGGCATCCGCAGTATGGACAGATCATGCAGTCGGAGGCAAAAAAAGGCGGCGATATGCTCAATTCCAGAAAATTGTTCGATGATTCCGAGGCAGTGCATCCGCTGACGGAAGAGGAAATGATAAAAGTCGAAAACATCAAGGGTAAGTTATTCGTCGTCGCTGCTGAGGATGATGTCTTGTGGGATACAGCAAAATACGTTCGCCGGATGCAGGCGCGCCTGTCCGAAAAGCCGCACGACTGCGAGACCGAGCTGGTCGTATACAAACACGGGACACATTTCGTATTTCCGGATAGCATGATAAAGACGATGCTGCCGGTCGGTTCATCCCTGTTCGTAAAGCTGGCATTTCGTGCCGCCAGACAGTATCCGAAGGAGTGCCGCGAGACGCGCATCGATATTGACAGACGGGTAAGCCGGGTGTTCGGGGAGTGGAAAAAGGCGTAAAAGGTGCAAAATCGGATAGGAATACAGACTATATAATCTTAATATTATCTCCAGTAACAGAGTGTCTAATACGTGAAATGTATCAGACAAGGAAAAATAATAATTCCATATCCCGTTTCAGGTTATGTCGAGTAGTATAGCGGAGCGGGATGGATTTGTAAACTGAAAAATTTGCGCACTTTTTGTAAACGGGTAAAAATGTTGCACACCAAAAAGTGCCGCGAAGCCAGAAAAATAGAGAGCCCCCACGTGTTGAACACAGTGTTCAATACATGGGGGATTTTTTTGAAAAAATGTATGAAATCAGACTGGAATTTACAGATTCAGCCATGCGTGTTTTGTCTGGAACATGTCTCCGGCGGTGGGAGCAATAACCTCATTTTTTTCAATGAGGTTTGCAATTTTCTCTATGGAAGATGCATTCAGCTCCGTGCTTCGATCCAACATCATCTGTTCCATTTTACTGCCACTGATTTCCACGATCAGATTCCCATAACGCTTGGTGTTTACGTTCATTTCAAGCAGGCTGGAGCTATCATTTTGATAGATGCTGACATATGCTGTTTTTGATTTTCCAGCATTGTCCGTGTAGGTGCACTGAAAATATGAAAACTCCCTGCCGTCCATGTATGTAGAATATCTGGCATCTGATATTTTCAATTTCTTATCATTCGAGAACAATTTTTGAGCAGCCAGATATCCGTAAGCAGCATATTCTTCCTGCGGAGTGTATTCTTTTACCGTGACTTTGCACGTTAACTGCTTTTTGTCAATGGTGGCTTTGATGATTGCTGTGCCTGCCTCGTTTGCTTTTACAACTCCCTTTTGATTGACACTGGCAACGATTTTGTTGGATGATTTCCATTTTACTTTTTGTTTTGTGCCGGTTACTTTTAACTTATATTCGTGGTAGCGACAAAGGGTGATCTCTGTTTTGTTCAGTTTGATGCCGGCAGCCATTGCCTCTTTGGGGCAGAAGGAAAGGCACAAGAACAAAAGTAATAC
>CALBJL010000169.1 GCA_937893485.1 uncultured bacterium
GATTACAATATTATCATCGAAGATCGGATTCAACAGGTGGCATCCGAGATTACCCGTTATCTGAAAAGTACGGACAGAATGGCGAAAACCATTGTGTTTTGTGCAACAGAAGATGCGGCTGAACGTATGCGTCAGGCATTGGTAAATCTGAACTCTGATATGGTAAAAGAAAATCCGGATTATGTTGTGCGTATTACCGGCAGTGATGATTATGGTAAAAAGAAACTGGATTATTTTATTTCTGTCTCAGCACCGTATCCGGTGATTGCGACTACATCAAAACTTTTGTCTACCGGTGCAGACTGCAAGATGACAAAGCTGATTGTTTTGGATGAAATGATTGGTTCCATGACAGAGTTTAAACAAATTATCGGTCGTGGAACAAGACTGCGTGAAAAAGAAGGAAAAACACATTTTGTTGTTATGGATTTCCGCAATGTTACCAGATTATTTGCTGATCCCGACTGGGACGGTCCGATTATGATTGATCCTGGATTCACGCCGGGAGGGCAGACAACACCACCTACTCCGGGATCAGATGATCCACCAGTTCCGATTGATCCACCGGGACCGAAAAATCCCAAACCTATTGTCAGCCGTGATGGTTGCAAGGTTGAAACTATCCATAAAACAGTATCGGTATATGATGCAAATGGAAAATTGCTCAGACAGGAAAGTATTGTGGATTACACCAAAGAAAATATCCGTGGTGAATATGCCTCCTTGGATAATTTCATTCGTCAATGGTCAAAGGAAGAAAAGAAAGAAAAAATCAGGGAAATGCTGCTGGAACGTGGTATTGATCTGGAATTGATGAAATCAGAGCAGAATATGTCAGATGTGGATGATTTTGACTTTATCTGCCATGTAGCGTTTGACAAGAAACCATTGACCCGTAAAGAGCGAGCCAATAATGTGAAGAAAAAAGATTTTCTCAGCAAATATAGCGGTATTGCAAGAGAAGTGCTGGAAAGCCTTCTTGATAAGTATATGAATACTGGAATTTATGAAATTGAAAAAACAGAGATTTGTGATATTGAAAGAGCTCATATTGCAAGACAGATTATGGCAATAAAAAATGTTGCAACACTTGATGTGTTTTATGTTCGTTTATTCTTACAAGCAAATTTTGAGAAGATAAAATCTAAAGGTCAAGGAGTTATCCCTGGAATAGATCGAAATAGTGTTATGAACATGCTGTTCCCAATTCCACCATTAGCAGAGCAGAAGTGTATCGTTGAAAAGCAACAAAAATTATTTGATAGAATATCATTGATTTGATGCTTAATTGTATAATATCTGGCGAAAGGAGGTCTTTCGCCATGATAGAAAATGAAAAATTTGAAAGACACTTGAGAGAAAGCAATCTCTCAGAAAACACGATCTCATCGTATATGTTTGCTATTAAGCAGTACGGACAACAATACGATGATGTCACACAGAAAAAGCTACGAGAATACAAGGTGTGGCTTATTGAAAACTATAAACCCAAGACCGTAAATCTCAGACTGCGTGCACTGAACTGCTATTTGGAGTGCATTGGAAAGGAGAAATTGAAGTTGCCGTTTGTCCGGGTGCAGCAGAAAAGTTATCTGGAAAATGTGATTAGTGAAGCGGATTATGAATACTTCAAATCCTGTCTGAAAAAGGATGATGAAATGTTCTGGTATTTTGTAATTCGTTTCCTCGCCGCCACGGGAGCCCGAGTCAGTGAGTTGATTCAGATTAAGGCTGAACATGTTAAATTGGGGCATCTTGACTTATACTCCAAAGGTGGAAAGCTGCGTAGAATTTACATTCCTAAAGAATTGCAAAATGAGGCCCTTTCTTGGTTGACCGAAAAGCAACAAGAAAGCGGCTTCATTTTTTTGAACAAGTACGGCGAGCGTATTACTACTCGTGGCATTTCCGGACAGTTAAAAAAATTAGCAGTTAGATATAATATCAATCCGGCGGTCGTATATCCCCATTCATTCCGACATAGATTTGCAAAAAGTTTCTTGGAACGCTGCAATGATATAGCGTTTCTTGCTGATCTTATGGGACATGAAAGTATTGAAACTACCCGTATTTATCTCCGCAAAACATCAACCGAACAACGCGAAATCGTAGATACAATCGTAGACTGGTAATAGGAAAGGCATACACTTTAAATAGTTGAGGTGTATGCCGAATTTTATAAAATAGTACAAGATTCTATTACGACGTTCACTTTTTGCACAATTCTTTTTTGTTCATTCATTGGTGGAAGTGGCACCAAATAATTGGAAATAAAGTCTTTTCCTACACGTTGCTGCCCAGCTGTTCCACTAAAATTTTTCATTCCATCTCGGATAAACGCATGGGTTTTGCAAATTATTAAAAAGTATGGCATATATAAAATTTTTGTATAATCACGAAGAACGTGAAGCTCCGTTGTTCCTGCGCCATATCCACTTGGAAGGTCATGAATTACAGCTGATTTTCTGTTTTGAAAACAGGGTGTAATTTTGGCGATTGCAACATCATTATTTGCCAGATGTGTAAACCCTGATTTTATCTCTTTCCATTTCTTTTTTTCAAAAGTATGGCTGTTATTGAATCCATCCTTTAAAAGTGGCATTGGCATAAATCCAGCAATCGCATCATCAGATATATTATTTCTTGGATTGACTGCAAACAACGCCCCCAGTCTAATCCATTCCCAGCTATTTGGAATTTCAAACGGTATTTCATCATCAATACAACGCTCGATTCCGTCCAACTTTTCATAATGAGAATTATCCCGTCTAAAAATAACAGATTCATGATTATCACGCTTAATTTTTCCTTCTTGAATCAGCCGCTCTTTCTCAGAACGGATGCGTTCCAGAAGGACAGATGCCGGTTCATCTGATGGGTCTTGTGGAACAAGTTTTCCATGGACAGCTTCTTGCAGAATGGATTTTTTGAGCATCTCTGGAAACTTAACCTTCAAATCATTCAGATGCTGTTCTATCTGTTCATATTTGTCTAAGAACGGGGCAGTCTCTTTTATTTTTGTAACAATTCTTCGTTGTTCTTGTAACGGCGGAAGTGGAAAGAGTAACGAATGCAAGGCATTTGAGGAAAGTCCTTGAATGCCAATTCCTTTACCGCCAATCCAACCAGCATGTTTATAAAGGAAAAAGATATAGTAATAGTATGCTACACATTTTATATGAATAATTCTTTATTCAGAGGCTGCCGTTTCAGGCAGAAAAATCCTATAATTACGGAAATAAACACTACATTGATAATTGAATAAAGGCTTTGCGCTATGGTATAATGAGCGCAAGTGAGAAAAATACAAATTTATTTGTATTTGACGAACGGCGATATTATTGAGTGATGAAATCACGATATAATGAGTGCAAACGAGTCAACATGCTTGCATGATTGACGAGTGACGAATGCTGATCATGTGCTGGTTTTGCACATGATATAATGAGTGCAAACGAGTCAACATGCTTGCATGATTGACGAGTGACGAATGCTGATCATGTGCTGGTTTTGCACATGATATAATATCATTTGAAAAGGTGGTGATAGCATGAAAGCAGGCGATGAAATGAACCAATTTGAAGTCATAAACAATATCATTGACTATTATAAGAATCTACAGGCTATTAAACGTGCAAATACATGCGAAAACAAGGTATTAGATTATGAAATCAAAACAACAAAAGTCAAACTAGAAAGTTTTGGAATCAATTTACATGATTTAGAATTTCAAGAGTAACCATATAATTACACCTAAGGTGCAAAGTCTTTATTGAGAGGCCAAGACTTTGCACCTTGCTTTTGCATATACATAGCATATGAAGGGAGGCAGAGCAGCATGTTGGAAGATGAAAAAGAATTACAAAAGAGGCAGTATGAGCGGATGACAACGCAGCCGATTGGAAGTTTGTTATTTACCCTGTCAGTGCCTACGATCATTAGCATGATGGTTACAAATATTTATAATCTGGTAGATACGGCGTTTGTAGGAACGTTGGGAACGAGCCAGAGCGGCGCGACCGGCATCGTATTTAGCTATATGGCGATCTTGCAGGCGATTGGATTTATGTGTGGACAGGGATCGGGCAGCATTATGTCTCGTAAGCTCGGAGAAAAGAATCTGGCGGAAGCATCGAAATACAGTTCGACGGGGTTCTTTTTGTCTTTCTTATTAGGATTGATTGTGGCGGTGGGGAGCTTGATATTTTTGAAACCGCTATTATATTTACTTGGAAGTACTGAAACGATTGCACCCTATGCGGGAACTTATATTTTCTTTATCATACTGGCAGCACCGTTCTTTACGTCCAGCCTCACGATGAATAATCTGCTGCGTTATGAGGGAAAGGCAAAACTCGGAACGGTTGGCATGATGGCGGGAGCTGTGATCAATATACTTGGAGATATGGTGTTAATGTTTGGCTGTAAACTGGGTATCGCGGGAGCCGGAATAGCGACCGCAGGATCGCAGTTCATCAGTTTTTGTATTTTGCTAAGCATGTTTTTGCGTGGAAAAACACAGACGCATATTTCAATAAAATGTGTTGCACAGGATGCGCAGACAGCATGGAATATTATCGGAACCGGATTCCCAAGTCTGTTGCGGCAGATGTTAAACAGTGTTGCAGCAATGCTATTAAATAAAGCATCCGGTATATATGGTGATGAAGCAGTGGCTGCGATGAGTATTGTATCGCGTATCAGTTTCTTTCCGATGGCAGTGGCGATCGGAATCGGGCAGGGATTTCAGCCGATTAGCAGCTTTAATTTTGGTGCAGGTAAGAAAAATCGGGTGCGCAAGGCATTCTGGGTGGCATTTGCAGGATCAGAAGTCGTGCTGTTCATTATTTCAGTTCCGATTTATCTACTCGCAGGTTCGGTGGTTGGACAGTTGCGAAATGATCCGAAGGTCATAGAAATCGGAATCCGTGCCTTGCGTCTGATGTGCATCGGTCAGTTGTTTGTGCCGCTTACCATGATGGTAGAGATGGGATTTCAAAGTATCGGAGAAAAGCTGTTGGCGAGTCTGGGTTCCTGCCTGCGAAGCGGAATTGTATTTATTCCGATACTGCAGATCCTAAAGCATATGCGTGGTCTGGCGGGTGTGCAGGAGGCACAGCCTGTGGCATTTGTAATTACATTTATCGTGTGTCTGTTTTTGTGCAGGATCTATCTGAAACGTGTGCAGGAGTAAGTAATCAAACGAAATGGTTGACAAAATCAAATTGACATGTTATATTAACAGCAGTTGCCACTATTATAGCGATAGTGATGACTGCTGATTTTTTCTTTACGAATAAAGGATTCGTGCAATATTTGTCTGTTCAGACGGATAAATTCCCTAAATATGAAAACCGTAGATTGATAATTGAATAAAGGCTTTGCATTATGGTATACTACCACTTGAAAAGGTGGTGATATTGTGGGAGATGATACAATGACAAGCAGAGAGATGTACAATCTTATCATTAAACTTGAAAGCGAGGGCATGACCTCAGATAAAATCATTGAAATCATCAAGTTTATTGAAGAGAACAAGCTGACAGAAGAACAGCTGAAAGCAACCAAGTAACAGAAACCATGTAACATTACCTAAGGTGCAAAGTCTTTATTGAGAGGTCAAAACTTTGCACCTTTTTGCATGTCCGTTGCATTTTGCGGAAGCATTGTTGGAAAAATTTTTCTGGAAAAACTGCAAAAAACTCTCAATTAGCAATATTGCTTCCCGCGGGCGTCTGTGTTATTCTAATTGCAGTTAGCAATGACTAACACTGTGTAAATCATGTAAGACCCTTTTTGCCACAATAGCGGAATGTGGTAGTGATGTCTCAAAGGCTCATACCTCCTTTGGGACATCGGATGAAGGGCGTTTGCGAAAAGGAGAGACGACAATGAATTATTTAGAGATCGAGAAAGTAATCGGCAGAGAGATTTTGGATTCCAGAGGAAATCCGACCGTTGAGGCGGAAGTCACACTGGTAGATGGTACGGTAGCGAGGGGAACTGCACCGAGCGGTGCTTCGACAGGTGAGTTTGAGGCGTTGGAGCTGAGAGACGGCGATCAGGCGAGATACCTCGGCAAAGGTGTTTCAAAAGCCGTAGAAAACATCAACACAACGATCGCGGATACGATTAGCGGAATGGATGCGAGTGACATCTATGCGATCGACCATGCGATGATCGCTGCCGATGGCACAAAAGATAAATCAAAGCTCGGAGCCAATGCGATCCTTGCAGTATCGATTGCGGCTGCCAGAGCAGCTTCACAGGCACTCGATATTCCGTTGTATCGTTTCTTGGGCGGCATTTCAGGAAACCGTCTGCCGGTTCCGATGATGAATATATTGAACGGTGGCGCACATGCGGCAAACACCGTGGATGTACAGGAATTTATGATTATGCCGGTCGGCGCACCGAGCTTCAAAGAGGCGCTGCGCTGGTGTGCGGAAGTTTTCCATGCACTGGCAGCATTGTTAAAGTCAAAAGGGCTGGCGACTTCCGTCGGTGATGAGGGTGGATTTGCACCGAACCTTGCGAGCGACGAGGAAGCCATTCAGTATATTTTAGAGGCAGTTAAAAATGCGGGTTATGAGCCGGGCAAGGATTTCATGATCGCAATGGATGCCGCATCCAGCGAGTGGAAGGGCGCTGCAAAGGGTGAGTATGTGCTGCCGAAGGCAGGAACGAAATTTACATCCGAGGAGCTGATCGCCCACTGGAAGCAGCTCGTTGAGAAATACCCGATCATTTCGATCGAGGATGCGCTGGACGAGGAGGATTGGGAAGGCTGGCAGAAGCTGACAAAGGAGCTGGGAGATAAAGTGCAGCTCGTCGGTGATGATCTTTTTGTTACCAATACCGAGCGTCTGAGCAAGGGAATTGAGATGGGATGCGGAAACAGCATTCTTATCAAGCTCAACCAGATCGGTTCTGTTTCCGAGACACTTGAGGCGATCAAGATGGCACACAAAGCCGGTTATACAGCAATCGCTTCCCACCGTTCCGGAGAGACTGCAGACACGACAATCGCGGATCTGGCTGTCGCACTGAATACCTGCCAGATCAAGACCGGAGCACCGAGCCGTTCGGAGCGTGTCGCAAAATACAACCAGTTGCTGCGCATCGAGGAGGAACTGGGCGAGAGCGCCGTATATCCGGGAATCAAGGCATTTAATATCAAATAAAAAACGGATGTTTCACCGTCTGTCTCTGAAAAGAGGCAGGCGGTTTTTTGCGTGATAGGAACTTTCTATCACACAAAATGCTCCGCGAGGATCGCACTCCGGCGCGAATGGTAGATATACGGCGCGAATGGTAAATCAAAAGTGCCGGAAGTCTGATATAATAGATATAAGCAGCACAGAATCAGGCACAGTGGAAAGCACTGGCAACGAAAAAGAGCAATACGTTTGTCTGCACCAAGGGCACACAGGGTCTCATACTTTGGGAGGATTTACAAAGAAACAGGGCAGGCATATAATGGAATTATAGTCTGTAAAGGAGGGTTAACAATAGAATGAAGAAACGACTGGGAAGTATCGTGCTGGCTTTGGCACTTTGCATTGGCATGATGCCGACGATGGCGTGGGCGGATGTCGATGGCATGGTGAGCACCAGTGACGATATAGAAAACGGAAACGGGACGGGCAGCGGTGGTGTGGTGACACCCGCAGGCGTGACCGTCACCTATGATGGAGATGCGCAGGACGATCAGGGGATCGCTGTGCAGGCGGCTACGTTTGAATATATTGATGGCATAACAGGATATAACAGTAACGGAGATCCGCAGTGGTCTACGAGTTATACGCCTGATAACTGCGCCGTACTGAACACAGGCAGTCAGGATATCGTGCTGTCAGCAGGGTATTATGTAGTCTCTCCGTCGAAAAAGGTGGAGATCGAGGGGGATGTGACATTTGAGGGCAATGATGACACACACATCATCCTCTGCCAAAATGCGTCCCTGACGATCAACGGCAGTGTGACGATTCCGGGTGGTCATGGATTGTACATCTATGGAACGTCGTCAGGCAGCACTGTTCCGATGACCGTGACGAATCCCGATGGTTGTGCGTTTAAAAGTGCCGATTCAAATCCTGCATATGTGTATATGTATGGCGGCACACTGACTGCTACCGGCACGGAACGTGCACTGGCGGAAGGCGTATATTTGAAAAGCGGTGACGGTTCTGATTACCAGATGTCGATCAAATGCACGAATAACGATACTGGCAAGGACATAAAGGCTTTCAGTACAGACGAAGAATATTGGTGCAGCAATGAAGGCGATCATGATTTCTCTGCCAAATCATTTACTCTGAAAAGTTGCGACGATCCGAGTGATGCGTGGGTGTGTCAGAAAGCTACTGAGAATACACATTCCGAAACTTGTAGTTTGTGTGGATATCGTCGGGGAGGTCCGGGCTATACGGTAGACTGTTATTTTGATAATACGGATAAATTTATTATAGAAGAAGGTGGTCATAAGGCAATCTGTGAGTGTGGCAATGTGGATACCTTGGTGCCACATGTTCCTGATTCCCTTCCAACGGATGATGGCAAGGGGCATACTTCAATGTGCGGGAAGTGCTTTTATACTCTGGCTGGCAGTGGAATGGAAGCACATGCTTATGATGAAGACGGCGGGTGCACTGTCTGCGGTTTTAAACCCTTAGCCAGCGACAACAACGGCAATCTATATGAAGATATCGACGATGCGTTACAGGCAGCGGCTGATGGCACGGCAGACTGGGTACAGTTTGATTCGAAAGCGGATGGGGATAAATTTGTCCGGGAATCGATTTATTTCGGGGCAGAGGGAAAGTCTGTTACGCTGAACATGAATGGTCAGAGGCTGGAAAATGACGGTGTTGTTCTGACGGTGAACAGCGGTACGCTGACTATTCCGGATGCGGCAGTGATTCAGAATACCGGTACCAATGAATCGGCAGCCGTTGGTGTCCAACTCAACGGTGGTACGCTTGTATTTGAAAATGGTCTGAACGCGCAGGGTGGTTATAATAGCGACGGACGGAAACCTGCTGTCAATGCCAAGGGTGGTACACTTGATCTGCAGGGTGCGCTGGAACTGAATGGCGGTCTGACACTAACCGGTAGTGCACAGCTTCAAAATAAGCTGACACAGGGTACATTTTATATAGGTAACAGCACTAACGGCAGTCTGCTCAACGGAAACGCGGTCAGCGTGGAGGGCAGCACCAAGTACACTTATGTCTGTGATCTGCTGGCAGATGGCTATGCATTCGCAAAGAGCGATGCGGACG
>CALBJL010000170.1 GCA_937893485.1 uncultured bacterium
GCAAAATCAGACATGACTTTGCTCGCGCTGCTAACTATACGCAAGATGCGTATGTATATGAATACTTCATTTGCGGTGTAAAGTAGTTTTGTAAGGCAATCTGTAACGTAGGGCTGGCTGTGGGCGCAGTAGTTCCCGTCAGCTGCGACTTTTGTCCGGCGAAGTGCGAGCGAATCGGTGATGTTTCTTATGTCATAACTGAAAGACGCAGGCTATGTGTGTGAGCAAAGCGAAAGACACATCGAGCCAAGGCTGAAGGGACAGCGAGGCACCGTCGGGCAATCGGAGCAGCCTGATCGGGAGACTACTGTGACCGCAGCCGTTCGCGAAGTAGTAGACAGACATGCTTGCGGGAGCTGCAAATACGAAGTATTGTGCTCACATGCTTCAAAAATACCACATAAATAGTTCCGCAAACAACGAATTTAGATAGCAAAAAGGAGATACCATGAATTATCAGGCATTTTTGATTAAATACGGCGAGATTGCCGTCAAGGGAAAAAACAGGCATATTTTCGAGGATACGCTGCTCTCGCAGATCCAGAATGCACTTGTGCGTGTGGAAGGAGAATTCCATGTGAGCAAGGAGAGCGGGCGTATGTATGTGGAGGCACTCAGTGCCTATGATTACCAGGAACTGATGGATGCGCTGACAAAGGTATTCGGTATTGTTGGGATCTGCCCGATGGTGCGCCTTGAGGACGAGGGCTTTGATGCGCTTGCACAGGCAGTCGTGGCATACGTCGACGAGGCATATCCGGACAAGCACTTCACCTTCAAGGTCAATGCCCGCCGTGCGCGCAAAAACTATCCGATGAGTTCGATGGAGCTGGCGGCAGCACTTGGGGAAAAGATCTTAGAGGCATTTCCTGAAGTGCGTGTGGATGTCCATGAACCGCAGGTCAACATCAATGTCGAGATCCGAAACCACATCAATCTGTACTCTACAGAGATTCCCGGACCCGGCGGTATGCCGGTCGGCACAGCGGGAAAGGCGATGCTGCTGCTTTCCGGCGGTATCGACAGCCCGGTAGCCGGATATATGATCGCAAAGCGCGGTGTGCGTCTGGAGGCGACCTATTTCCATGCACCGCCGTATACCTCTGAGCGTGCGAAACAAAAAGTCGTCGATCTGGCAAAAATCGTGGCGCGCTACAGTGGTCCGATTAAATTAAATGTCGTGAATTTTACGGAAATCCAGTTGTATATTTACGAGAAATGCCCGCATGACCAGCTCACGATCATCATGCGCCGTTATATGATGCTGCTGGCAGAGCATTTTGCGAAAGAGAGTAACTGTCTCGGACTGATTACCGGAGAGAGCATCGGACAGGTGGCGAGCCAGACGATGCCTTCGCTCGCATGTACGAATGAAGTATGTACGTTGCCGGTTTATCGTCCGCTGATCGGCTTTGACAAGCAGGAGATCATTGATATTTCAGAAAAAATAGATGCATTTGAGACATCAATCCTGCCGTTTGAGGACTGCTGCACGATCTTTGTGGCAAAGCATCCCGTGACAAAGCCGAATCTGAAGTCGATTAAAAAATCAGAGTCACATCTGCAGGAAAAGATTGAAGAAATGATGCAGACCGCGATCAATACGACAGAAGTGATCTACGTGGAGCCGTAAATTCATGGAACGCTCAGGCAGCTGAGTGAAACTCCGGCAGACTTTCCAGTGGTTATAGATCAACAAAAAGCCGCCACCAAACGATGACGGCTTTGCATTGTCCTGATTGATCCGGAATCTGTAAGTAATGGGATTACTCAACTAAGTATGGTTTGATCACTTCTAAGATCTCATCGGTATTTGCCTCAGAGTGAATCGCTAACTCAATCGGCTTAGAGAGATCCAGACTGAAGATACCCATGATAGACTTTGCATCAATCACGTATCTTCCGGAAATCAGATCAAAATCAAAATCAAACTGTGTGATGGAATTCACGAAGGATTTTACCTTGTCAATGGAATTCAGAGAAATCTTTACTGTTTTCATATTTAAAAACCTCCTTGAAAAATGCATTTTCATCTATTCACATAGTACCGTTTTTCAATAGAAAAGTCAACCAATTAAAGGAATAAAAAAACGTGGATACCGTGAAAAAAAATCAAACAAAAAACAGAACAGCAGCGCTGCATAACCTCGGCTGCAAGGTCAATGCCTATGAGACCGAAGCTATGCAGCAGATGCTTGAGGAGGCAGGCTATGAGATCGTGGATTTTTCGCAGCCGGCGGATGTGTACGTGATCAATACCTGCTCCGTGACCAATATGGCAGATCGCAAATCCAGACAAATGATTCACCGCGCGCGCAAGCAGAATCCGGATGCGGCGGTCGTGGCGGCAGGCTGCTATGTGCAGACCGCAGGGGAGAAAATCAAGCAGGATCTCTCAATCGATCTGTTGATCGGAAACAATAAAAAAACGGAACTTCTGCCGATGCTGGAGCGCTTTTTTGCGGAGCATACCCATACCGTGGATGTCATCAATATCAATGATGGCGTGAGCGGCTATGAGGAGATGCATCTGGCGCGAACCGGGGAGCATACGAGGGCTTTCCTGAAAGTGCAGGACGGCTGTAACCAGTTTTGCAGCTATTGTATTATTCCGTATGCGCGCGGCAGAGTGCGTAGCCGTGACCCGCAGAACGTCTATGAGGAGACGCGTACACTTGCACAAAACGGGTATCATGAGATTGTGCTGACCGGCATCCATTTAAGCTCCTACGGCGTGGGTGAGTCGTTCGGGCTGCTCGAACTGATCCGTATGGTGCATGACATACCGGGGATCGAGCGCATCCGGCTCGGCTCGCTGGAGCCCCGCATTATCACAGAGGAATTCGTTGCTCAGCTTTGTGCGCTGCCGAAGGTATGCCCGCATTTCCACCTCTCGCTACAGAGCGGCTGCGATGCGACCTTACAGCGTATGAACCGCAAATATACGACCGAAGAATATGCGCATAGCTGCGAGCTGCTGCGCCGCGCCTATGGGCATCCGGCGATCACGACCGATGTCATCGTGGGATTTCCGGGGGAGACCGAAGAAGAATTCGCGCAGACCGAACAGTTTTTACAGCAGATCCGGTTTTATGAGATGCATGTATTCCAGTATTCCAAACGGCATGGCACGCGTGCGGAACGTATGCCCAATCAGGTGCCGGAGCCGGTAAAAAAAGAGCGCAGCGCGAGACTTTTAGCACTCGAAGCGGCGCAGTCGAAGGAATACCGCGACTACTATATCGGAAAGCAGCAGACGGTGCTATTCGAGGAGGCAGTCGAGCTGGACGGAGCGCGCTACATGGTCGGATTTACGCCCGAATATGTGCGCGTCGCAAAGAAGCTCCTGCCGGAAGAGTGTGAGGCAGACTACACCAACCGTCTGATGGGCGGCGTGGTCGGATCGCTGATTTCAGGGGAAATCTATGCGTTTGAGGTGCAGGCGGACGGCGGCAGACCCGAATAGATGTTTGCGATTAAAGGTTGAAATTTTGCGCGGGTTATATTAAAATAGTATAGAATAGTGCTTAAAACCATTAAGAATACAAATAGAAAGCACATATGAGGACGTGAAATTATGCAGGATAAAAATCAGACACAATTTTTTAAAGTGGAAAAAGAACCGGAGATGCAGGTGAAGGATGTATTAGAGCTCGTTTACCGGTCTCTTTCTGAGAAAGGCTATAATCCATTGAATCAGATCGTGGGCTATATCATGTCTGGTGATCCGACCTATATTACCAGTCACAACAATGCACGCAGCCTGATCATGAAGGTGGAGCGTGATGAACTGGTCGAGGAACTGTTGGCAGATTATATCAATAAGAATTTCCGCGGCTAGGACAAGCAGGAAATAACTGATCAAAAGCAGCGAATAAAAGCAGGACGGTACAGATCATATGCGGATCATGGGATTGGATTTTGGCTCAAAAACAGTTGGCGTGGCAGTCAGTGACCCGCTGGGGATCACTGCGCAGGGCGTAGAGATCATACGCAGAAAGTCTCAAAGCAAGCTGCGGCAGACATTGGCACGTATTGAGGAACTGGTCGAAGAATACGATGTGAACGAGCTGGTGCTCGGTTTTCCGAAAAACATGAACGGAACCGAGGGCGAGCGCTGTGAGCGGACAAAAGAGTTCAAGGAACTGTTGGAGAAACGCACGGGACTGCCTGTGGCGTTGTGGGACGAGCGTCTGACGACGGTGGCGGCAGACCGTTCCATGATGGAAAAAGGCATGGGGCGTTACGAGCGCAAAGAATATGTAGATGAGATCGCGGCGATCTTTATTTTACAGGGTTATATGGATGCAAAGAAGATGGCGGCAGCTACGGCAGAAGATACGCTGTAGATGATCGGTCCGCATGGAGGATGCAATGGAAAAAGTCGTATTTACAGACCCTATCGACGGGGAAACAGTAGAATTTTACGTTTTAGAACAAACAAAAATTAACGGATATCATTATATTTTAGTGACCGAGGATGAAGATGGAGATTGTGATTGCTATATTATGAAAGAGACCATCGAGTCGGACGGAGAATCGACCTACGATATGGTGGAGGATGACACGGAATTAAATGCACTTGCAAAAGTATTTGCTGAGATGATGGATGACGTAGAGATCGTATAATCGAAAACGGAGCACGCATTACGATTGTCAGATATGATTTCGCAAAGCCTTCTGCGGGTCTTGTATCCGGACAAAAACAAGGAGGTTTCATTTGAAGAAAGAAAAACAGAATACTAAGTTGAAAGTCATTCCTTTAGGCGGTTTAGAGCAGATAGGAATGAATATTACTGCCTTCGAATACGAGGACAGTATTATTGTCGTGGACTGCGGGCTGTCATTCCCGGAGGATGATATGTTTGGTATTGATCTGGTGATCCCGGATGTGACTTATCTGAAAGAAAACCTTGACAAAGTCAAAGGTTTCTTTATCACGCACGGACATGAGGATCACATCGGCGCGCTGCCGTATATTTTGCGTGAGGTAAACGTGCCGATCTATGCGACCAAGCTGACG
>CALBJL010000171.1 GCA_937893485.1 uncultured bacterium
TGTTACTCCGGAACCATGGGATATGCCAGGTTATGACAGTCAGGTCATTATGGCGGCAGGTGCGTTTGTACAGGGATCTTCGATCGAACTGTCGGCAGACGGACCGCTGCGCGAGCCCTACAACGTGTATTTTCAGGGCGGACTGACATGGCACCACGCAAAATTCGGCATCCTGATGTCTTTACAAAAACTTTATATTCGTAATCTTGTTAATAAGGAGCATCTGTGCTAAAATAATTTGATAGTATGTTCTGCGTTGTGGCTGCGATGAGGAGAGAGCAGAAACGAGGGCATATGACAAACCATATTACAACAAAAGAGCTTCCGTTATCGGAACGCCCCTACGAAAAGTGTCTGCTGCACGGGGCAGGGGCATTGTCGGACGCTGAGCTGCTTGCTGTTATTTTAAAGAGCGGCAGTTCGGGGATGAATGGCATCCAGTTAGCACAGCAGATTTTACAGTCCGGCAGAAAAAACTTATTAAATCTCCATTACCTGTCAGTGGAAGAACTGATGGCTTTTCCGGGCATCGGGGAGGTTAAGGCGATCCAGTTCAAATGCGTGGCAGAGATCTCGCGCAGGATCGCCCAGACAGCGCGCAGGGAGCAGATCCGGCTGAGTGACGCTGCATCTGTGGCAGCTTACTATATGGAACGGCTCCGGCATGAACCGAGAGAACAGCTGATCTTAAGCATGTTTGACATCAAATGCCGTCTGCTGGGCGATTGTGTGATCGCGACCGGTTCGGCACATGCGGTATCAGGGTCTCCGCGTGAGATCTTTTTACAGTTGTTAGAGAAAAAGGCATCTTCGTTCATCCTGCTGCACAATCATCCGAGCGGCGATCCTTCCCCGAGCGGGGAGGACGTACGGCTGACAAGACGGATCAGGGACTGTGGCGCACTGATGGATATTACAATGTCTGACCACATCATAATTGGGGATAATAAGTATTACAGCTTCCGTGAAAACGAACAGATTTTAGTTTAGGAACAGAATTTAGGAGAAAAACAGTATGAGCAGCAATGTATACGGAATCGATCTTGGCACGAACAACCTGAAAGTGTTCTGCAAAGCGAGCGGCCAGATCTTAAATGAGAAAAATACAGTGGCGATCGTCAATAAAAACCAGTTATATGCATATGGAGATGCGGCATACGCCATGTATGAGAAGGCACCCGATACGATACAGGTATCATTTCCGGTTATTGGCGGAGTGATTGCCGAGTATAATTTCCTGCAGACAATGATTTTTGAGTTTTTAGAAAAGCACTCAAAGGGAAAGGTGCGCGGTGCGGACTTTATCGTAGCGGTTCCGACCGACATTACAGAGGTAGAGAAAAAAGCGTTTTTTGATATGTTTTATAAGAGCCGCGTGAAGCCCAGACTCGTTCAGGTCTGTGAGAAGCCGATTGCAGATGCTGTCGGACTCGGACTCGATGTCAATGAGCCGACCGGTGTCATGCTTGTGGATATCGGCGCGGACACGACAGAGATTTCCGTGATCTCACTTGGCGGACTGGTCATCAGCAGCCTGCTTCACTTTGGCGGAAACCAGCTTGATGAATCGATCATTTCGTATGTGCGCAAAAACAACAATCTGCTGATCGGCAGAAAGACCGCATGTGCATTAAAGGAAACGATTGGATGTGCGCTGCCCGGCAGCGAGGAGACGATGCAGATCGTCGGGCGTGATGTCGTCAGCGGTCTGCCGATTGAAACGGAAGTGACTGCGGCACAGGTACATGAGGCGATTCAGGCGGATCTGAACGACATCTGCAATTCGATCAAAATGACGCTGGAGCACACACCGCCTGAGCTGGCGCGTGATATTATCCACGCAGGCATTTATATTACAGGCGGTTCTTCGCGTATCCGCAAGCTGGACGAGCTGTTTTCGCAGATTACCGGCATGCGGGTCAATACATGTGAGGACCCGGAAGAATGTGTAGCAAGAGGACTGGTAAAGATTGTCAGTGATACCAAATTCAAACACCTTGCATACACGTTAAAGGCAAAGATCTATAAATAATCGCTGAGGTTTGAATCAAAATGGCACGTGTGAAACGTAAAAATAAAACATCGATTCCCGCAAAATATATACTGCTGGCATTGACCGGAGTCTGTTTCCTGCTGATGTTCGGCAGCTTTACGTTCGGCTGGGTATCGGGGCCGGTGGGGGATGCTGCCAGCTATGTGTTTATCCCGATGCAGCGCGGACTCACGACGGTCGGCAACTGGATCTCGGACAAGACCTATGAGCTGTCAAATCTGAAAAATGTCATGAAAGAAAATGAGGAACTCAAGGCACAGGTCGATGAGCTCACCGACGAGCTGAACACGCGGAAACTCGAACAATACGATACCGAGGATCTGCGGGCATTGCTGGAACTGGATGAGGGCTATTCCGAATACAACAAGGTCGCCGCCAGCGTCATCGGCAAGGATGCCGGCAACTGGTTTGATACCTTTTTAATTGATAAAGGCAGCAAGGATGGGATCACCGTGGGAATGAATGTCATTACCGGACGGGGTGTGGCAGGTATTATCACAGAGGTTGGTTCAAATTATGCAAAGGTACGTTCGATCATCGATGACATGAGCAGTGTGAGCGGCATGGTATTATCTACCTCCGACAACTGCGTGATCAATGGTGATTTGCAGACGATGGACGAGCGGCAGATGATTACCTTCAGCAATCTGAAGGATACTGATAACAAAGTGGCTGTGGGAGATCAGGTCGTCACTTCCTACATCAGTTCCGAATACGTACAGGGACTTCTGATCGGATATATCAGTGAGATCCACGTCAATTCCAACAATCTGACGAAATCCGGTTTGATTTCGCCGGTTGTTGATTTTGAGCATGTCAAGCATGTGCTCGTGATCACTGACCTGAAGACAACCACACAGACTCAGGAGGAATAGAGCGCCTATGCGTCGAAAAATCACGGTATTTCTGATCGTTGCCGTCTGTTTTCTGCTACAGACGACATTGTTTCAGTCCATATCATTTCTCACGGTTGCGCCGAATCTGCTGATTATCGTAACTGCATCATTCGGCTTTATGAGAGGAAAAAAGGAGGGCATGTATATCGGTCTGCTGTGTGGGCTTCTGGTCGATATATTTTATGCCAATATCCTTGGTGGATATGCATTGTTGTATATGTATATCGGATATATGAACGGTTTTTTCCGCAAACTGTTTTTTCCGGAAGACTTTAAGCTGCCGATGCTGCTGATCTCAGCCAGCGATTTTGTTTATAACTTTGTGATATATTTTTTCCTGTTCCTGTTCCGCAACAGGCTGGATTTTCCTTATTATCTGTCACATGTGATCCTGCCGGAGCTCGTGTATACGCTGCTCATGATGATTGTTCTTTATTTTTTGATCTTAAAGATCAACCGACGGCTGGAGGAAATAGAGAGAAAGAGAGCTGCAAAATTTGTTTCGTAATATCAAGAGCTTTATCAAACAGATTTTTCAATCGAGAATCGTTTTTCTGGCAATCCTGTTTATCGGAATGGCAATCTGCCTGCTGCTTCGTCTGTTTCAGCTACAGATCATCAACGGTGCGGACAGCCAGTCAGATTATCTGATGCGCGTGATCAAGACCCGCAGGCTCAACAGTACGCGCGGCAATATTTTTGACCGCAATGGCAAGCTGCTCGCCTACAATGAGCTGGCATACGGCATCACGATCGAGGATAACGGCAGTTATACGCGGGAGGGGGAGCTCAGTGCCACACAGGTAAAAAACCGTTCCATCAATGACGATCTTGCAAATGTACTGCACACGATGGATCAGAACGGCGATGTGATTGACAACGATTTTTCGATTTTATTAAATGAAAATAACGAATATGAGTTTACGGTCAGCGGCAGCAAGCTGCAGCGTTTCCGCGCGGATATTTACGGAAAGACCGCTACGGAGGAGCTGGGATACGACAAAGACCTCGGCTATGACACAGCTGCGGCGACTCCGGAACAGATCATGGAATATCTCGCCAGCGACAGCTGCTTTGACATCGCACCCGAATATTCCCAAAAAGATGTGTACCGGATTGCGATCATCCGCTACCGGATGCGCCAGAACAGCTACCAGAAATATATTGCTGCGTCCATTGCTTCGGATGTCAGCGAGGAGACTGTCGCCTATGTCAGCGAGCATTCGGATGAGTTACAGGGCATTGAAGTGACGGAGGATACGATCCGCCAGTATAACGACAGCAAATATTTTGCGCATCTGATCGGCTATACGGGTCAGATCGATGAGGAGGAATATTTAGCGTTTGGCGGAGATAACGAGGGCTCGGAGTATTCGAGAAACGATACAGTCGGAAAGTCCGGTATCGAACAGTACATGGATGCCGAACTCAAGGGTAAAAAGGGCGAAGAAAAGCTCTACGTGGATAATCTTGGTAAGGAATTAGAGACGATCGAGCGGACAGAGCCGGTAGCCGGTAACGATGTCTACCTCTCGATTGATATGGATCTGCAGAAGGCAGTCTATGATCTGCTCGAGCAGGAGATCGCTGGTATCGTTTATTCCAAGATTATCAATGCAAAGGAATATCAGGCTTCCGGTTCTTCGGATATCAAAATTCCGATTGACGATGTGTATTATGCACTGATCAACAACAATGTGATCCAGATGGAACATTTTTCCGCAGAGGATGCGTCTGATACAGAGCAGGCAGTTTACCGCGTGTTCAGCAGTCAGCGCGAAAAGGTACTGAATGACATTAAAAAAGAACTGACAAAGAGCAATCCAGCCGCCTATGGTGATCTGTCCGAGGATATGCAGATGTATATGAGCTATATTGTGTCGATGCTGATGGATACGGAAAACGCAGTCATTTTAACCGATAAAATCGACTGGAACGACGAGACCTACATTGCATGGAAAAACGATGCGATCAGTTTACAGGAATATCTTTACCATATTATCAATGAACAGTGGTTTGATGTAACCAAATTTTCGTCGGACACCAGATATTCGGATTCCGAGGAGTTTTACCAGTTGTTCGTGCAGTATATTCTCGATCACCTGACCACTGACGAGGGCTTCTGCAAACGGATCTATAAGCATATGATCCGTGATGATCTGCTCTCAGGCGTACAGATCTGTCTGATTTTATATGATCAGGAGATTCTCGATTATGATGACGAGAAGATTGCGGAGTTGAAAAACCACACACTAAGCCCCTATGATTTCATGATGGAGCGCATCAAAAACCTGGAAATCACACCGGCACAGCTGGCGCTTGATCCGTGTACGGGTTCCTGCGTGATCACCGATGTGAATACCGGTGAGCTGCTGGCGTGTGTGACTTACCCCGGTTATGACAATAACCGTCTGGCGAATACGGTAGACAGTGCTTATTTTGCATCCCTGATGGATGACCTGTCATCGCCGTTCTATAATAATGCGACACAGCAGAAAACGGCACCCGGTTCTACGTTTAAGATGGTAACTGCGACAGCCGGTCTGACAGAGGGCGTAATCTCTACAACAACGTTGATTGAGGATAAAGGAAAATTTGAGCGTGTAGAGGATGGACCGAAATGCTGGATCTATCCGGGTGGTACGCACGGTAAAATCAATGTGTCCGAGGCGCTGCGGGATTCCTGTAACTACTTCTTCTATGAGCTTGGATGGCAGTTCTCACAGGTCGGTGACAACTATGTGGAGTCTGCCGGTATCAATGTGCTGAAAAAATATGCCGAGATGTATGGTCTCGGTGAAAAAACAGGCATTGAAACGGTTGAGAGTGCACCGGAGATCGCGGACGCATACCCGATCACGGCTGCGATCGGACAGAGTAACCACAACTATACAACGATTGTATTGTCACGTTATGTCACAGCGGTAGCTAATTCCGGAACTGTGTATGATTACACACTTCTGAGTAAGCTGACAGATACGGAGGGCAATGTGTTAGAAACATACGCACCGACTGTCCGCAATAAGATGGACGAGATCTCCTATACGACCTGGGATGCAATTCATCGCGGAAACCGCATGGTTGTGGAGAATTTAAGTTCGTTCGATGATTTTGAGGGGATCGAGGTCGCAGGTAAAACGGGAACCGCGCAGCAGGTCAAAACCCGGCCAAACCACGCACTATTTGTCGGATATGCACCGTACCGTGACCCGGAGGTTTCGATCACGACACGTATCGCATACGGATATACGTCGCACAATGCGGCGGATGTCTCTGCCGATATATTGAAATATTACTTCCATTTGGAGACGGCGGACAAACTGATCACCGGAAAAGCCGCAAATGTCGGAAATAATTCAAATTCATTTACCGATTAAGTGATTTTGCGTTATACTATAACTATCTGATAAAAATCTGATAGAAATAAAAACGAAAAAGAGAGGCGAACAGCATTGCAGAAACAGCCCGTGATTATCAAAAGTTCGAAAAACGGTATTAACTTAGTGCTTGATGAGGCACTTCCGTTTGATACACTGTTAGAAGAGATCAGACATAAGTTTGTGGAATCAGAAAAATTTTTCAAAAATGCAAAGATCGCGATTTCCTTTGAGGGCCGCGCACTCAGTGAGGACGAGCAGTATGCAGTCATTGATGCCATCCAGCAGAATACGACGATCTCCATCGTCTGCATCATGGATCACGATGATCTGATGGATGAGGTGCTCCAGCGCCGGATGGGTACTTACGTTGAGATGCACTCACCGCAGACCGGACAGTTTTACAAAGGCACACTGCGCTCCGGCCAGCAGTTTGAATCGGAGACGAGCCTGATCGTGCTCGGAGATGTCAATCCGGGTGCAAAGGTCATCGCCAAAGGCAATATCGTGGTTCTGGGTGCCTTGAAGGGTACAGCATACGCGGGCGCGGACGGAGACAGCAGCTGCTTTGTGGCGGCATTAGAGATGAATCCCGTACAGATCAAGATCGGGGATTACATCGGTCGTTCCGCAGACCGGAAAGAGCCGGTGCGCGGTTTCCGCAAAAAGGTCAAAGAGGAAGCCGGAGAACCGCAGATCGCGACCGTCTATGAGCAACAGATTTTAATTGAGCCGATTTCATCCGGCCTGTTAAAAAATATGTAGCTGTTTCATACAGTTACCAATGTTATTTGGAATGAATTAAGTATTAGGAGGAATTAGTACATGAGCGAGGTTATCGTAATTACATCAGGAAAAGGCGGTGTCGGCAAGACAACTACCACAGCAAATGTGGGCACCGGATTAGCACAGCTGGATAAAAAAGTAGTTTTGATCGACACAGATATCGGACTTCGCAATCTGGATGTCGTTATGGGATTGGAAAACCGGATTGTATACAATCTGGTCGATGTGGTAGAAGGTAACTGCCGGATCAAACAGGCGCTCATTAAGGATAAAAAATATCCGAACCTGTTCCTGCTTCCCTCCGCACAGACGAGAGATAAAACATCCGTCAACCCGGAGCAGATGAAAAAGCTGATCGAAGATCTGCGCGAGGATTTCGATTATATTTTACTGGATTGCCCGGCAGGTATCGAGCAGGGATTCCAGAACGCCATCGCCGGAGCGGAGCGTGCACTGGTTGTGACGACACCGGAGGTATCTGCGATCCGTGATGCAGACCGTATTATCGGACTGCTCGAGGCAAACGAGATCGGAAAGATAGAGCTCATCGTCAACAGACTGCGTATGGACATGGTCAGACGGGGGGACATGATGTCTGTAGAGGATGTCTGTGAGATTCTGGCAATCGACCTGATCGGTGCGGTACCGGATGATGAGCAGATCGTTATTTCTACCAACCAGGGTGAGCCGCTCGTCGGTTCCGATTCTCTGGCAGGCAAAGCATACCTGAATATCTGCCACCGCATCTTAGGAGAGGAAGTACCGTTCCTTGACCTGAATGTAAAAGAGGGCTTTCTCAGTAAGCTGGCTGGCGTGTTTAAGAGATAACAGGGGGATACATACATGGGATTCATGGACATATTTAAGAAAAAAAGCTCCGGTGATGTAGCAAAAGACCGATTGAAGCTGCTGTTGGTTTCCGATCGCGCAGATTGCTCCCCGGATGTGATGGAAGCGATCAAAAATGATATCATACAGGTAATTTCAAAATATATGGAGATAGATGCGGAAGGACTGGATATTCAGATCACGCAGACCGAATCGGAGACAAACAACGGTACGGTACCTGCGCTGTATGCAAATATCCCCATCAAGGATTTAAAGCATAAATGTTAAAAAGATATTCGATTCGTAATTACAATTTCAGACTGGTGATTTACCTCGTTGTGCTGACGGTTCTCGGAATTCTCGTGATCGGCAGTGCAAAGGAGGGAAATAACCAGAGCAGACAGATTATGGGACTTGTACTCGGGCTGGCGGCGATGATCGTCATATCGCTGTTTGATTACGCCTTTATCCTGCGCTTTGCGTGGATCTGGTATGGGCTGGATCTCGTGCTGCTGACTGCGGTCATCGCAGGTCTTGGCTCAAGCCACAAGGGCGCGACGCGCTGGATTGAGATCGCGGGCATCCAGTTTCAGCCGTCCGAGCTCTCAAAAATCGTCCTGATCCTGTTTTTTGCGGCATTTCTGCAGAAACACCGGGAAAAGGTAAACAGCTTGAAAATACTGTTTATCTATGCGCTGCTGGCAGGCATTCCTCTGTTTTTAGTATTTAAGGAGCCGGATTTGTCCACAACGATTGTTACGGCACTAATTTGTCTGACCCTCTTGTTTATTGGAGGATTAAGCTATAAAATAGTATTAGGTGGTCTCGCAGTTGCGGTGCCCTCACTGCTGGTTGCACTATATGTGATTGCATCCAGTCCGCCGGGAGCGGATGGTGCGCTTAAGGGTTATCAGAATACCCGTATTCTGGCATGGCTCTATCCGGAATTGTATCCGCAGCAGGCGCTTCAGACGCAGAACTCGATGATGGCGATCGGTTCCGGACAGCTCAGTGGAAAAGGTCTGTATAACACGGATGTGACTTCAATCAAGAGCGGAGGATTTATCGCCGAGGCGCATACGGATTTCATTTTCACGGTTGTCGGCGAGGAGTTGGGCTTTATCGGATCGGCACTCGTTGTGATCCTGATGGCTTTGATCGCACTGGAATGCCTGATCGTCGCCAGACGGGCAAAGGATCTTTCCGGCAGACTGATCTGCT
>CALBJL010000172.1 GCA_937893485.1 uncultured bacterium
AATCTTCTTAAATGAATCATTTATTTTCAAAAATGGACGGATTTCCTGCGCCATTTTTGCTTCCGTCTCCAGCATATACGCTGACTGGATATAATACTTTTTAGAGCCCTTATTGCAGATAAAATCAACTTCCAGCTGCTTTTTTACCGGTTTCGCATCCTTCCCCATCTCAACAATAGTCAGATTACCAACATCCACATGAAAGCCTCTCATTCTTAATTCATTGTAAATTACATTTTCCATAGAATGTGTCACTTCCATTTGTCTGTAATAAATTCTTGAATTTCTGAGTCCCATATCCATAAAATAGTACTTCAATGGCGTACCAATATAAGATTTTCCCTTAATATCATATCTATTCGCCTGCTCAATTAAAAAAGCATCCTCCAGATATTCAATATATTTTGTAATAGTGGTTGCGGTAATTTTTGAATGATTTACACTTTTAAATGTTTTCTGAAGTTTGTTAGGATTCGTCAAAGCACCAATTCCGGATGCCAAAACATCAAGCAGTGATTCCATTTCTCCAACATTTCTGATTTTGTTTCGCTTCACAATATCGCTCATATATGTTTCCTTAAACAGATGATCCAGGAGTGCCATTTTTTGTTCATCTGTTTCAGCTAACACTACCAGTGGAATACCACCATAAGTAATATATTCGTTCCAGCCATCATATTTATTTCCATCATAACAACTCATAAATTCAGAAAAACTCAAAGGGTACATATGAACTTCATCCCCTCTGCCTCCAAATTCAGTTGCTATATCTCTGGATAAAAACTTCGCATTACTTCCCGTTACAAACACATCGCAATTCTTTTTATCGGCTAATCCATTAAGTACACTCACAAATTCATCCAGCAACTGTACTTCATCTAAAAGGAAGTAGTATTTTTCATTGTCTTGCATCTGTTCCTTTGCCCAAGGATAAAAGATTTTCGGATCCCGATATTCTATGTTATCAAATAAATCAAACGCCATTTCAATAATGTGTTTTTCATCCACTCCATTTTCAAGCAGATGATTTTTAAACAGGATTCGCAATAAATATGACTTTCCACATCTTCCTATTCCTGTTACAATTTTTATCAGACCATTTCCTTCACGCTTTATAAGTTGTTCTAAATAATAATCTCTTTTTATCTCTTTTACCATAATGCTTTCTCCTAAAAGATATTTTGGTTATTATATCCCTAAATATCTTTTATTTATACCCAACAACATTATATTATTCAATCGCCTATAGGATATTTTGGGCAATTTTTACCAAAATATCTTTTGGACTAGTTTAGTATTATCATGTTATATAAACACAAAAACGGCAGGCAGTCTTGTTATATGACCACCTGCCACAACGCCAATACGCAGATTATCTATCAACGGCAGCTCCACAGTTGTCTGCTGTCCGTGACGACTGCCGGAAAACCGCTGAATGCGAAAGAACAGACTGCCGCTCCTTTGCAAAAGATAACATCTTACACCCAATTACCGTCAGCTTCCAGCAGTTTCTTCACCAGCGTGTCTTTGAGAACAGTAAAAGCCGGAATGAAACTATCACGTATCAGCACGATCATTTCATCTACTTCCTCTTCATTATATATATGAACAGAAGTATTTCTCTTCTTTAACATGAGCAGCCATATTTCAGGATCATTGATAAATCCGACTTTATAAGCAAGCTGCAAAATTTCGCGCGGGGATCCGGTAGCTGCTTCTGCCACACCATGCATTTTCATAATTTCCTGTAATGCTTTCCACGCAAGTTCAAAAGTAAGATTAAATTGTCCGATAATTCCTGTGCGGTATATATCATTTGTTTCAGCCATCTTAAAATCAGCATCTGCCAATATTGCCAGACAATTTGTAAAGTTATCAAGCTTTTTCATAGATCACAACCCCATCCTTTTCTATTTCTTCTTTTAACTCACCTGAAATTGGCACATCAGCCTGTACAATATCAAACATCAGGAGAGAATGCGTTTTTTCCTTAACATCCCAATAAAAGCCATCAAAATTCCCGCCGTATACAGCGATATCTATATCGCTTCGTTCTGTATTCGTCCCTCGTGCACGAGAACCAAACAGAACGATTTTTTTAACAGAATTTTTTTTTGCGAAAGAACAAAGCTCCCTCACTATCCGGTCCGGTAAATTATATTGCATATTCAGCACTCCCTCCCCTATATCGTTACCTAATTGTATCAAAAATAATACAAAAATGTAAAGATTCAGCCCCGAATTTAACCTATTTTATGTAAACGCGGCACAAGCAGCCGCAGCGGAAAATAGTGAGGCAGGAACAGGTTTCCTATAACCTGCATCACACTGGACGAAACAAGACAAAGAACGTGTCTGGCACTCTCTGTCGCAGAGTCAGGCACTTCCGGCTGATCCGGTATATCGGTTTCGTCTGCCGGAGCTGTTGTCGATCCGCCTGACGGAGCTGTTGTCGATCCGCCTGCCGGAGCTGTCGTCGATCCGCCTGACGGAGCTGTTGTCGATCCGCCTGACGGAGCTGTCGTCGATCCACCTGTAGTACCGGCAGCTTCGATGGTAATGGTGATGGTTGTGGCAAGTGTTACACCATTTGCATCGACCGAATCCGGACATGTTACCACTCCATTTAAGGTTACAGTCTGCTCTGTAAGCACTTTCCGGTCGTAGCTTCCCGAAGCTGGTGTGGTGGTATCCCATGACACCGGAGCTGTGGCTGCCGCACCTCCTTCTGTCTGAATATTTATCTCTTTCGGCAGATTCATAGAAGCATAGGCAGTTCCGTTTGCTACACGAATGGACGCCGGTGTGGTGATCGAAATAAGCCTATCCTTTTCTGTCGCAGGAAATGCATATGTAACAGTCAGTGTTCCGTTCTCATTTTTCGTCACACCTGCCGCATTTGTATTTACTGCTGCGGTTGCAGCATCTGTAAATGCATATCCGCCAGCAGCCGTCAATGTAACATTTACTGTATGAACCGTGTTGTATAAAGCACTGTCTGTCACCTCACTGCCATCTGCGGTCCATGTAACCGTTGCGTCTGTAATATATGAGGGAACAGCTGCACTTGTATCAAGTGAAGCTCCAGCGACGGGTGCATCCACATCTACATCCACATTTTCTATACTTATAGTTGTAATTTCTGCGGGAGTACCTGCATAATCTGTTTCATTACTTTTATTCACATGTTCTGCAAGGATATATACATGATAATCCGTTCCTAATGTTCCCTTTAAACCATCTGGCAGTACAAAGGTTCCTGTGCCGATTGCAGCATCGGAAACTGTTGATCCATTTCCATCTGTATCCTTTATATTCTGCAATGCTCCGTAGTACAGAATTTTGGCACCGGCTTCTGTGTATGCCTGATCTGTAATCATGACAGAAATCTGATTTACCTTTTCCGCATCTGTTGTCGCTGTATCTGCATAGGTATATGGAACTGTGATTGTTCCACCGGCTGCTTTCGTGCCTTTCCGGTCATCTGTTACTTTTATTGTCTTTCCCTCATCTCTCAAGGTCAACTTCCACTCTGTTCCTGTGGTTGTGCCTATCGGACTGCTATCTGCTGATAAAGCATCCGATTTGCCCGTTCCAATGGCAGACGAGAAGAGTACCGATGACAGATTGATATTCAAAGCGGGACTCACACCGGAGGGACTGTTGTTGACAATGTCGTAGAAGACGTCACCTTCCGAACCGACGCAGCCGGCGCCGTTATCATTACCATCCCTGTAGGCAGAACGAAGCCACCAATAGCACATGCCGCCTCCTGTTTTTCTTCTGTTTTCCACCTCTTCTGGTGTATTGCTATATCCATAACTTGTATTGGTTGCTTCCTTTGCATCCAGGAAGAAGATTTTATCACCGCTAAGTGGAGTATACGCTAAATATCCCTTTTCGTCGCCATCTTGTCCATCCGCAGCATCCTTGGTGCTTTCTGCTATGGCATTCTGCTCCGCTGTGGTGAAGTTATTTGTTAAAAATTCTCCATTTAGATATGTTCTTATATCACTGAGTTCCCAGTTATTATCACTACTATCATCAAAAGCTCTTCTCGACTCCAGAATACTGTCACAGTCAAGAAGCATCGTTGCGCCGCCAAAGACTGTTGTTTCGCTGTCAAGGACTCTGTATTTTACCGGATTTCCGTTATATGTACCGAAATACACATAGCTTCCTGTCCACGCATCATTTGTACTTGCAGGTACTGCCGGGTCAGCTATGCTGCCTGTTCCAAGTGTCATGGCTGGAGTGACACCATCAGCCGCCTTTACCGTAAGCGTATTGTCCGGCATAACCGGCAGCAGCCCGACAGCCAATACTACTGCAAGCAGTGACGCAATCCCTCTCTTTAATATTTTTCTTTTTTTCATAAAACGATACCTCCGTTCTTAGATAAGTTTCCTGTTTTTACATTGTGGATTTTAGCACTACTTTGTATAGATTGCAATAAACATTGCGCGAATAGCATGTGACTTTGCGCGAATAGCACATTTCTGATTGTTTCGCATCAAAACTTATGCTATTCTATGAAAAAAAAGACAGATTGTGAGGGAACACTATGAAATCCAACGATATTTCCGTCATTTCCAACCGCAGGCACATCAGCCTGCCGGCGGAGGATATTCTCTATGTGCAGCTGGTGAACCGCCAGTCGGTCATCCATGTTTCCGGCGGCAGGATCTACGAAACCTATACCACCATAGACGAGCTGGCGCAGATGCTCGGCAGCGGCTTTATCCGTGCCGACCGCGCCACGCTGGTATCCACCAGGGCGGTCCATACCATCGGAAAGAAGATCGAGCTCATCAACGGCGAAACGCTGAGTTTCACCCGCCGAAGAAAACGGGAGCTCAAGGAGCAGCTGTGCGCCGGGCGGCGGCAGATCATACAGGAACTGACCGTGAACGACACTCCCACCACGCGGAAAGAATACCGGCAGCATTATGCCAGCTATGACGGTGCACCCTTTGCGTTTACCGACATTGAGATGGTGTTCAACGAGGAGCGCGCCGCCGTGGACTGGATCTTCCGTTACGGCAACGAGGCGCTGGCAAAAATCGAAAAAACGCTGCTGGAACAGCTCATCGACCGTTCCTTCGGTAGCATTTTCCCCAATATGGATGTCAAGTGGCTGCGCGTCTACGAGCGCACGGCACTGTTCGGCGAGACACTGGAGATCCTTGGTCACAGTCCGGAGATCGACACGGATCTGAAGATCATCAGCTTTCCCACCTTCAAGGGGCACTGCGGCTGTATTCTGTTCAATCAGGCAGAAATCCAGACAGTGCACGATCGCACGGAGCCGTAGCGCGTGCGCGGGGATGCGTTTCAGATCGGATTTCTTATTTTTTTATATTTTTTGTGAAAATTCTATTGATTTTTTATGGAAATTCTATTGACAACAATGGTATAATGTTCCTTGCGGGCAAACACCGCAATCACCTAACCATAGGTACAAAAGGAAAGGAGGATTCCAATGAAGAAGCTGGAGGACTATGTCAGAACGATCCCGGACTTTCCGGAGCCCGGCATTATGTTTCGTGACGTTACCAGTATTTTGCAGGATGCGGACGGCTTTCAGTTAGCGATCAATTCCCTGCTGGAGCTCGTCAAGGATGTTCCCTGCGATGTCATTGCCGGCACCGAGTCGCGCGGATTTATCTTCGGCGCTCCGCTCGCCTACGCAATGAAAAAGCCGTTTGCGCTCATCCGCAAAAAGGGAAAGCTGCCCTGCAAAACCGTTTCTACGTCCTATGAGCTGGAATATGGTTCTGCGGAGATCGAAATGCACGCAGATGCCATCACACCCGGTCAAAAAGTCATTCTGGTCGACGATCTGATCGCTACCGGCGGTACGATCGAGGCTGCTGCAAGACTGGTTGAACAGCTTGGCGGCGAGGTGGTCAAAATCGTATTTCTCATGGAGCTCGCCGGACTTCACGGCAGAGACAAGCTGGCGAAATACGATGTCGCTTCTGTCATTTCCTACGAAGGAAAATAGGAGGCGCGCTGATGACGATTGCGTCATCCCCGCAAACAAGTAACCCAAGAGGAGAATTTCACACAGAAAGGAAATGTTACTATCATGGAACGTTTTTTCAAACTGAAGGAAAACAACACAGATGTGCGTACCGAGGTCATCGGTGGTATCACAACATTCATGACAATGGCGTACATTCTGGCAGTCAATCCGTCAATGTTATCAGTAGCCGGCATTGATCCTACCGCTGCGCTGATCGCTACCTGTCTGGCATCCTTTGTCGGAACAATGTGTATGGCACTCATGGCAAATTATCCGTTTGCACTGGCACCCGGTATGGGTCTGAATGCCTACTTTGCATACACCGTATGTATCGGCATGGGATATGACTGGAGAGTCGCACTCGCCGCAGTTGCTGCAGAGGGTGTTGTATTTATCGTCCTGTCACTGACCAACGTCCGCGAGGCGATCTTTAATGCAATTCCCCGCACCTTGAAAAAAGGTGTGACTGCCGGCATCGGTCTGTTCATCGCATTTATCGGTTTACAGGGCGCAGATATCGTTGTCAACAGCGATTCTACACTGCTTACTTATGTAAACTTCCGCGCAAACTTCCACACAGAAGGTATCTGCGCAATCCTTGCACTGATCGGATTATTCATCATTATCGTATTACATATCAAAGGTGTAAAGGCTGCCATCCTGATCGGTATTATCGCTACGTGGGTGCTGGGTATGCTGGCACAGGCAATCGGACTGTATCAGGTAACACCCGATGCAGGCTTCTATTCCCTGTATCCTTCTTTCGGTATCACGGATTTCTCAAAATTCGGTGAGACCTTCGGACAGGTATTCAAGGCAGATTTCTCAGGTGTAAGCATCACAAACTTCATCGTTGTGCTGTTTGCATTCCTCTTTGTAGATATCTTTGATACAATCGGAACACTGGTCGGTGTCGCTACAAAGGCTGATATGCTGGACAAGGACGGTAAGCTCCCGCGCATCAAGCCCGCTCTGCTGGCTGACGCGATCGCTACACTCGTAGGTGCAATCTTCGGTACATCTACAACCACAACTTTCGTAGAGAGCTCCGCAGGTGTAGGTGCAGGCGCAAGAACCGGTCTGTCTTCTGTTGTCACAGGTCTCCTGTTCCTGCTCGCTATCTTCTTTGCACCGATCTTCACAGCCGTTCCCGGATTTGCAACAGCTCCGGCACTGATCTTCGTCGGATTCCTTATGGTAACTGCGATCGTTGATGTTGACTTTAACGATCTGTCCGAGGCGATTCCCGCATATCTGTGTCTGCTGGCTATGCCTTTGATGTACAGCATCTCAGAAGGTATCGCAATCGGCGTGATCTCTTATGTGGTCATCAACGTCTGCTGCGGCAAGGCAAAGAAGATCACTCCGTTAATGTATATTTTGACACTTCTGTTTATTGCAAAATACGTGTTCCTGTAAAACATACAGCTAACGACAAAATGCCCTGCGATCCGAAATGTATCGCAGGGCATTGTTTTTTTTATTTTTAATTCTATATTCTAAATGTAACGGAAACGCATGGCTCAGCGATCCGCATGATCCACATAATCCCTGACCTGATCCAGAACCATCTGCATCAGGCGTTTTCTCGCCTCGACGCTCGCCCATGCGATATGCGGTGTGATGATCAGTCTGCGGCTGTCCGTGATCTGTAACAGCGGATGATCTGCCGCGATGGGCTCCTCGCAGAGCACATCGAGCCCTGCCGCTGCAATCACGCCATCCCGCAGTGCCTCATACAGATCCTCCTCAACGACGATCGGTCCTCTGCCGAGATTTAAAAAGATGCCAGAGGATTTCATTTTTGCAAATGCCTTCCGATCCATCAGCCCCTGCGTATACTCATTGAGCGGCGCGTGTACGGAAATAATATCAGATGTCGCCAACAGCGTGTCAAAATTGACCTGCTCATAGCCATCCTGTGCCGCTGCACCGGACGCGGAATAATAAATCACATGCGCACCGAAAGCGCCCGCAATCTGTGCGACCCGTCTGCCGATTGCACCCAGACCGATGATACCCCATATCTTTCCTGACAACTCGGTAAATGTCTCGGAAAAATGTGTGAAGATCGGGCTCTTTGCATAGTCGCCGTTCTTTACATAATCGTCATAATAGCGCAGCTTTTCCATGAGATAAAACAGCAGTGCAAACGTATGCTGTGCCACGGTCTCTGTCGAATAGCCCGCGACGTTGTGCCAGATAATGCCGCGCTGTTCCAGATAGTCTTTGTCCAGATTGTTGGTTCCGGTCGCCGTCACACAGACCAGCTTCAGTTTTTCGGCTGCACCGATTGTCTGCTCATTGACCGGTATTTTATTTACGATGATTACCTCGGCATCCCCGATGCGCTCCGGCACTTCTCCGGGTGCTGAATATTCGTAGCGCACAACCTCTCCCAGCGCCTCAAAGCCGGACAGATCGACATCTGCCCCTACGGTCTGTGCATCCAAAAATACTATTTTCATACAATCGTCCTCCTGCTTGTATCCGTTCCGGTTTATTTTCTTCTCCGCTCAATCCCCATCTCAAGATAATAGCGTGTTTTATGATGTCAATGGATTGATCCGCAGTTTTAACATCTCATTCCCCCACAAGTGCTTTCAGTTCGTTCATATCCAGCCAGCCTTCACCGTCTCTCACTGCTTCCTCTGCTTCCTGCAGCTTCAACAGAAGTTTTTTCTCTGCACGATCACGCTCATAATCTTCAATATCCATAACCACAAAACGCCCTCTGCCATTCTTGGTCAAATATACCGGTTCTCCTTTATGACAGTTTTTCAGGACTTCGTTATAATTTCTCAAATCAGATACTGGTAAAATATTTGCCATATCTTTCAGCTCCCTTCTTTGGTTTCGTATTGTTTCTGCTACCTATATTATACACAAAGAGCTGTAAAATTCAACGTAGATTTTTACAGCACCGTATACAAGACGCAAACTCGCATCCTTGCGGAGCATTTTATTTGATAGGAATTTCCTATGCTAGGTGTTTGCGAAACTATTGTATCATATAGGGCTGGCGGCTGCGTCCACGGTAGTCTCCCAGTCAGGCTGCTCCGATTGCCCGACGGTGTCTCGCTGTTTCTTCAGACTTGGCTCGATGTGTCCTTCGCACACATAGCCTGCGTC
>CALBJL010000173.1 GCA_937893485.1 uncultured bacterium
CGGGACAAAGCTGCCGATTTTAGCAAAAATGACGCCGAACATCACCCGAATGGAAATTCCCGCGCGTGCGGCTATGGCAGCCGGTGCATCCGGTCTTGCGGCGATCAACACGATAAAAAGCGTGATGAATGTAGATTTGAGCCATTTTTGTTCAGAACCGGATATAGAGGGCAAATCTACAGTCGGAGGATATTCCGGAAAGGCAGTAAAGCCGATCGCGCTCCGTTTTATCCATGATCTGAGAAAGGATGAACAGCTAAAGGATGCGCCCATCAGCGGTATGGGAGGCATAGAAACATGGAGAGACGCGGCAGAATTTTTATCTTTAGGCTGTGAGACCGTTCAGGTGACGACGAGTGTCATGCAATATGGATACCGTGTGATTGACGACCTGATCGACGGAATGAATGATTATCTGTGCCGGATCGGTGCACAGTCTGTCCGTGAAATTGTAGGTAAGGCACTGCCTTCTCTGGTTGCTACCGATGAGGTTGACAGGGATACGATCGAATATCCGAAATTTGACCGGAAAAGATGTGTTGGATGCGGAAGATGCTATATTTCCTGTTTTGACGGAGGACATCAGGCAATACATATGGACGAAAACAGACGACCTGTCATGAATGCAAGGAAATGTGTCGGTTGTCAATTATGCAGACTGGTATGCAGTGTCGGGGCAATCAGTGCAGGAAAAAGAGTAAAAAAGAGGCTTAACGATTAGGAAAGAAGGTATGATTATGTATACATGCAGTTTAGAGAGAATGACAGATAAGATCAAAACGTTTTCAAAGTTTGGAGATGCGGGACATGGCGGAATCACACGGTATTCACTTTCCCCCGAGGCAATCATGGCGCGCAACGAGTTCCGCAAAAGAATGGAAGCGATCGGAGCAGTCATAGAGATCGATGATGTGGCAAATATGTATGCAACACTTCCTGGAAGTGATCCGGACGCAAAACGAATTGTTATGGCATCACATTGTGATTCGGTAAAAAATGGCGGAAATTATGACGGAATCCTCGGTGTCATGTCCGCAATGGAAGTGCTGGAGACAGTCGTTGAACATCAGATCCCCCATAAGCACCCGTTGACGGCTATGATCTGGACAAACGAAGAAGGTTCACTGTATCCGCCTGCCATGATGTGTTCCGGTATTGTCTGCTACGATTATCTTCCTGAGGACATCCGCAGCAAATTCAAATATGAGGATATGATGAATTCAACCAGCATTCTGGATCATAAGAGTACGTTTGGAGAGGCACTTGAAAAATCAGGCTTTCAGGGAGATAAGAAATACCGGCTTTCACCGGAAAACTACGAGTATTATTTTGAGACACATATTGAGCAGGGACCGATTCTGGAGGACGCAGATAAAGATATCGGTGTGGTAGATTGTGTGCTCGGAATGTTTAACTATCGTTTACGTTTTTACGGTCAGACGACACACGCCGGCACTTTCCCGATGCCGAAACGTAAAGATGCATTTTTAGCGGCATCTGAAGCACTCTGCTATTTACATGAGGAAATTGACAGGCTGGGATACCCCGAATTGGTATATACAACCGGTGAAGTAGTCTGTCATCCGTGTGTACATACCTGTGTACCGGATTATTTTGACTTTTCTTTTGATGCAAGACATGAAGATCCTGATGTACTGGCGAAAGTGCTTGCGATCGTAAAAAGCTGCGCAGACCGGATGTGGGCAGGCTGTAAATGTGAAGTCGTAAAGGCATGGAACCGTGATACGGTATACTGGGATAAGAAGCTGGTAGGCTTTGTCAAAGAAGCGGCTGAGGAGCTTGGTGTTTCACATCAGTATATTCATTCCGGTGCCGGACATGATGCACAGTTCGCAGCGTATATGCTGCCGTCTACCATGATATTTGTCCAGTCAAAGGACGGATTATCACATTGTGAACCGGAGTATTCTTCACCGGAGCATTGTACAGAAGGTGCATCCGTGATGTTAAATGCGGTCTTAAAAGCTGATGGACAGTAAATCAGTCAGGAGGAAAAAGCATGCGGAATTATGTGATTACAATCGCACGCGGATTTGGAAGCGGCGGAAAGGATATAGGCACCAGACTCGGAAAAGAGCTGGGTATTCCGTGTTATGAACGGCAAATACTTACAATGGCATCTGACCAGAGTGGAATCGATGAGAGCGTGTTTGTGGAAACAGACGAGCAGCTTCGCGGGAAATATCTTGCCAATTTTCTCCGGCGGATGCCGGTCAGCGGAGTGGTAGAGCCGATGCTTCGGGACTTTACATCTGATGTAAACGTGTTTAATCTTCAGGCTGAGATCATCCGGTCGTTAGCCTGTACGCAGAGCTGCATTATTATCGGAAAATGTGCGGATGATATTTTGCGGGAATTCTCGAATGTAATCAGTATATACATAGAAGCGCCCCGTGCAGCCTGTGTCAAATCTATTATGGAAAAGATGCATGTTTCTGAAAAACGGGCAAATTATCTGATCCACACAACAGATAAATACCGCGCGAAATATTATAGTTACTATACGTCCGGAAAAGACTGGACGAATCCGACCAATTACGACCTCGTGTTGAACAGTGATCGTATCGGCCGTGAAAGGTGTGTACAGCTCATCAAAGAGTATGTAAAGATTCGTTTTGATGAATAAGGAAAATACCCTTGCTTCATAATATTTGAGGTAAAGGGTATTTTATTGAAAAAAAATAAATTTATAGTTGACAAACGCATGTCCAGTGCGTATAATATATTTTGCGTTACGGCGCAGAAAAAGTAAAGAATGAACGTAATTACATGAAAAAATTACGGTAATTCGGGCAAGCAGAAGTACTCAAGTGGCCGAAGAGGTGCCCCTGCTAAGGGTATAGGTCGGGAAACCGGCGCGAGGGTTCAAATCCCTCCTTCTGCGTTTATCTTTTTTAAAATTTAATAAAAAAGATATTGACAAACGAGTTACTTGATGCTATATTGAGTAAGTTGTGTCAAACACAAAGAACCTTGATAACTGAACAGTGAAATAACCTTGAAAGATTTGAAAAAATG
>CALBJL010000174.1 GCA_937893485.1 uncultured bacterium
TGGAGCTGGGAGATTATCTGGAGATTGGATATTTTGAGCAGGAGATGGATCAGTCGATTACGACGACTTGTATTGAAGAAATATGGAAGGAGTTTCCGGCGTATTCGCAATATGAGATCCGCAGCGCGTTGGCAAAATGCGGATTGACGACGAAGCACATCGAGAGTCAGGTGCGTGTGTTATCCGGTGGTGAGCAGGCGAAGGTGCGCCTGTGCAAGCTGATGAACCGTGCGACAAATATCCTGCTGCTGGACGAGCCGACAAACCATCTGGATGTCGAGGCAAAGGATGAACTAAAGCGCGCGCTGTCTGAGTACAAGGGCAGCATTCTCATGGTCTGCCATGAGCCGGAGTTTTATGAAGGGCTGGCGACGGATGTGTGGGATTGCTCGCAGTGGACGACACGTTTATTATAATAGAAGAAGTTTTTAAAGGAGAGCAGGATTCTTTTTCATGATAAGAATCCGGATTTATATGAGACAGCATTTGCGATATTTGAAGAGGCACAGTTGCAGCAAAATGGAAAAGGGACGATTGCCGAGACGTTTCATCAGGAGTATGACCGCCTGTACCATGAGTTTGTGAAACGCATGTTTGACACTTGTTTTGCATAGAAAAGGAGTAGCCGCTTGACGGAATTAGAACAGTATTACAATAAGTTTAATGAGGAAAAACGTTTGCAGAGCCGTCACGGGCAGGTCGAGTATCACACGACGATGCACTATATCCACCGTTATCTGGATATTTTGAAAAACGAACCGGAAAATGTCACAAAGCAGGATGGCGGGGAGACAGACCCGTGTGGAGACATCGACCAACAACCGGTTCGCATCATCGATATCGGCGCAGGCACGGGGCGCTACAGTGTGGCGCTGGCAGATGAGGGATACGATGTGACGGCGGTCGAGCTGGTGAAATACAATCTCGGTATTTTGAAGCAAAAAGGGGCAAACGTGAAGGCATATCAGGGAAATGCGTTAAAGCTCAAACGGTTTGCGGACAACAGCTTTGATCTGGCATTATTGTTCGGGCCGATGTACCATCTGCACAGCGATGAGGAGCATGTGCAGGCGTTGCTGGAGGCAAAGCGTGTCGTTCGTTCGGGAGGATATATCATGGTTGCCTATGTGATGAACGATTACAGCGTGATCAAATACGGATTTATGGAAAACCACATCGCGGAGCGCGTGAAACGCGGCGAGCTGACCGACGATTTCCAGATCCTCCACAATGACAAAGAATTATATGATTATGCGCGGCTGGAGCAGATCGACGCATGGAATGCCACAGCAGGGCTTTCGAGGGAGCTCATGATCGCGCCCGACGGGGCGGCTGACTATATCCGTCCCATGCTCAATGCGATGGATGAGGAAACGTTTGAATTGTTTTTGCAGTATCAGTTAAAGAACTGCGAGCGGCAGGAGCTGCTCGGCGCGAGTTCGCATACGCTGGACATTTTGCAGGTCTGATGTCGTAATTTCTGATAGATTTAAACAATACCCGATGCGGTCGTACAGGCAGACCGTACGCAGAGGGATTCGAGGTTTACAATTTCCCCAAAAGGTGGTATAGTTTCCGAGGATGGTACTCGCTGACGCGGGACTGTACCCTTTTTTGGAGGAAATTAAATCATGAAAAACACAGTATTGACGCTTCGTAAGCAGAAAGAAAGCCAAGACAAAATCACGATGCTGACATGTTACGACTATTCGATGGCAAAGCTTATGGACGAAGCAGGGATCAACATATTGTTGATCGGAGACTCTTTAGGACAGGTAATGCTCGGATTAGAGGATACACTGTCTGTCACTATGGAAGATATGATCCATCACACCGCGGCAGTGGCAAGGGGCGCGAAAAACGCATTTATTCTTGCAGACATGCCATTTATGTCGTATCAGGCATCGATCTATGATGCAGTCACCAATGCCGGAAGATTGATGAAGGAAGGCCGTGCCAACGGCGTGAAATTAGAGGGAGGAGCTACTGTGTGCGAGCAGATTCGCGCGATCGTAGATGCTTCCATTCCTGTGTGCGCACATTTAGGTCTGACACCGCAGTCGGTCAATGCGTTTGGCGGCTTTAAGGTGCAGGGCAAGACCGCAGAGGCAGCACAGAAGCTGATCGACGATGCAAGGCGCGTCGAGGAAGCCGGTGCATCGATGCTCGTGCTCGAGTGTGTACCCGCACCGATCGCAGAGAAGATCACACAGACCGTATCGATCCCGACGATCGGCATCGGAGCAGGCGCAGGCTGTGACGGACAGGTTTTAGTATATCAGGATATGCTTGGCATGTTTTCGGATTATGTGCCGAAATTTGTAAAGCATTTCGCAGAGGTAGGAGAGACAATGAAGCAGGCATTTGCGGATTATACGGCTGAGGTCAAGGCGGGCACATTCCCGACACAGGCGCAGACGTATGGCATCGCGGATGACGTACTGGATAAATTATATTAAAAAGGAGTAAAGGATCATGCAGATCGCTACAACAATAGAAGAAGTCAGAACACTGGTAAAATCATGGAAAAAAGAAGGCTGCACGGTCGGACTTGTGCCAACAATGGGCTATCTGCACGAGGGACACGGCAGTCTGATCAGCCGTGCGCGTGAGGAGAACGACAAAGTAGTTGTCAGCATTTTTGTCAACCCGATGCAGTTCGGACCGGGCGAGGATCTTGACAGCTATCCGAGAGATCTGGAAAAAGACAGCGCCTATTGTGAGTCACTGGGCGCAGATCTGATCTTCCATCCCGAACCGTCTGAGATGTATACAGAGGGCTTTTGCTCCTATGTGGATATGTCCGTGCTGACTGAGGAATTATGTGGATTGTCACGTCCGGTACATTTCCGTGGTGTATGTACGGTCGTAAATAAGCTGTTCAACATCGTTGCGCCGGACCGCGCGTATTTCGGTCAGAAGGATGCGCAGCAGCTCGCCGTTATCAGGCGTATGGTAGAGGATCTGAACATGGATATACAGATCGTCGGATGCCCGATCGTCCGAGAGGAGGACGGACTGGCAAAGAGCTCCAGAAATACATACCTGTCTGCGGAGGAACGTCAGGCAGCACTTGTATTGTCCTGTGCAGTAACGTGTGGGCAGGAGCTGGTCGCAGCAGGCGAGACCGATGCGAAAAAGATTGTTGCACAGATGAAAGCATTGATCGAGCAGGAGCCGATGGCGCGGATCGATTATGTGAAGGCTGTGGACGGTCTGACGATGCAGCAGATCGACACTGTGAAAAAGCCGATGCTCGTGGCACTGGCAGTCTATATCGGAAAGACGCGCCTGATCGACAACTTTATTGTGTAACAGTGAGAAAACGCCGGTAGGCGTCTTTGCGAATGGCGCGGGCTGAACTGTTACTCTACCTTTTTAACAGTTGATCCATGGAGGCGGAGAGGGTTATTATGAATATCGAATTATTAAAAGGAAAGATTCACCGTGCGACGGTCGTTCAGGCAGAGCTTGATTATGTCGGCAGCATCACGGTGGATGAGGCATTGCTGGAGGCATCCGGCATACTGGAATATGAGAAAGTACAGATCGTCGATGTCAATAACGGCAGCCGGTTTGAGACTTATACGATCGCAGGCGAGCGCGGCAGCGGCATGATCTGTCTGAACGGTGCAGCAGCGCGCTGTGTGTCTACCGGAGATAAAATTATCATCATGGCATATGCGACACTGACACCGGAGGAGGCGAAGACGCATCATCCGACTGTCGTATTTGTGGATGAGAACAATCACGTGGAACGCATCACAAGCTATGAAAAACACGGCAGACTGGAAGATATGCAGGAGGAAGCATAGATGTTCACGAATCAGACGATCGTTTTAGGCGTGACCGGAAGCATCGCAGCGTATAAAATCGCGTCACTGGCGAGTATGCTCGTCAAGCAGCATGCGAATGTGCATGTGATCATGACGCAGAATGCGATGAACTTCATCAATCCGATCACTTTTGAGACATTGACCGGGCATAAATGCCTCGTGGATACGTTTGACCGCAATTTTGAGTTTCAGGTTGAGCACGTATCGCTGGCGAAACAGGCGGATCTCATGATGATCGCGCCCGCGAGTGCGAATGTGATCGGGAAAATGGCACACGGTATTGCGGATGATATGCTCACGACGACCGTTCTGGCGTGCAAAGCACCGATCTATGTATCGCCGGCGATGAATACCAACATGTATGAGAATCCGATCGTGCAGGATAATCTGCGTATTCTGGAAAAATACGGCATGAAGGTGATCGACCCCGCGAGCGGCTATCTCGCGTGTGGGGATACGGGAGCCGGAAAAATGCCGGAGCCGGAGACGTTGTTTGCCTATATCGAGGCAGAGCTGGCACATGAGAAGGATCTTGCCGGAAAGCGGGTGCTTGTGACAGCCGGTGCGACGCAGGAGGCGCTCGATCCGGTGCGCTACCTGACGAACCATTCGACCGGAAAGATGGGTTATGCGCTGGCAAAGGCAGCGATGCTGCGCGGCGCACAGGTGACACTGGTCAGCGGTCAGACGAGTTTAGAGCCGCCGCTGTCTGTGGATTTCGTACCAATCGTCAGTGCACAGGATATGTATGAGGCGGTGGAGCGCCGTTTTGACGACACGGATCTGCTCATTATGGCAGCAGCAGTCGCAGATTACC
>CALBJL010000175.1 GCA_937893485.1 uncultured bacterium
TAATTGGAAGTGCAGCTATTTTTTTTGTGTGGTATATTTTAAAAAATATTTTATCTGGAATAGGTCTTATTGTAGTGCTTACGCCAGCTAGTATTTTCATATATATTTTAGTTTTAATTTTGCTAAAAAATGATGAAATTTTGGAAATATTCCACAGAATTGCACAAAAGTCTAATAGGGGCACAGATTGACAATATCACCCTTTAGTGCTATCCTATGAATGATAAATACATATTATGTGCGTATAGTAATTTAAAGGAGGAGACATTTTTATGAAAAAATTTTTGATGACAATGTGTTTTCTGTTTGTGTTATGCGCGGGAATCGGCGGATACACTACATCGGCGCAGGCAGCAGACTATGAGTGCGTGGTCACGAAGAATCAGCTTGTGACATGGACGGACGGAACCAACCGGATCTATCTAAACCGCACAGGCAATAAGCTGTATCTGAAGGACGAGACAGGGACGACCAGACTTTTGAAGAAATTCAAGACGGATGAGGATACTTTTTACGATATTGTACAGGTGTATGAGGAAAAGATCTACCTGAAAAAGACGCATATTTTTACGACACATTTATATGTCTATGATCTGGGGACTGACACTTATAAGCGGTTGAAAAAGAACTGTAATGTACTGAATGCGTCGGGAAAATATATGATTGCGACGACTTATCAGCCGTCTGATCTTACACCGTATCCGGCATATGTTTATGAGTGTACACAGACTGGGATCGAAAAGGTGGCGACACTTGGCAAGCATGTCTCACAGCCGTTGTTTGCGGATGGAAAGATCTATTTTGCGTCTTATCCGAAAAACGGTATCAATGTGATGCATGTCTATCGGTGCGAGGAAAACGGAGACAATCCGGAATTGTTATTCACCAGAAAGGCAGCCCACCGGTCCGGCTATATTGTCATGACGGAAGTGACAGACGGTAAGGTTCTGTTTGCACAGAATGATGATGTTGACAGTGAGCGCGTTTGTTATGCATACGATCTGGTGACCGGAAAGATCACAAAGAGTAAAGAATAGCACATAAAGGAGTATTTATGGTATTTAGCAGTCTGTTGTTTCTGACACGGTTTTTGCCGTGTGTGCTGCTTATTTATTTTATTGCGCCCGGCTGCATGAAAAACATCTGGAGAAATCTGATCCTGTTTGTATTCAGTCTTGTTTTTTATGCGTGGGGCGAACCGATCTATATATGGCTCATGTTATTTTCGACCGTCGTTGACTATGTCAACGGCGGTTTAGCTGGTTATTTTGTAGAAAAAAACCGCAAAAGCATTGCGCGGATATTTCTGGTGCTGTCTGTTGTAATCAATTTGTCATTGCTGGCGGTGTTCAAATATACTGGTAAATATGCATTGCCGATCGGCATTTCGTTCTATACGTTCCAGTCGATGTCGTATACGATCGATGTGTATCGCGGCAAGGCAAAAACGGAGAAAAATATCATCAATTTCGGAGCCTATATTTCACTGTTTCCGCAGTTGATTGCGGGACCGATCGTGCGCTTTTCAGACATTGCCGTGCAGCTGCGGGAGCGCCGCGTCGATCTGGGGCGCATCTGTTATGGAGTCGTTCGCTTTTCCTGTGGACTGGGGAAAAAGGTTTTGCTCGCGAATCAGGCAGGAGCGGTTTTTCAGACCGTGACAGGGTATCAGCCGCAGCAGATGACGACGCTTGCGGCATGGTTTGGCATACTGGCATTTATGTTCCAGATTTATTTTGACTTTTCAGGGTATTCCGATATGGCGATCGGTCTGATGGCTGTTTTCGGTTTTGACATACCGGAAAACTTTGACTACCCGTATGAGTCGAAAAGTATCACGGAGTTCTGGCGGCGCTGGCATATTTCACTTGGCAGCTGGTTCAGGGAATATGTGTATATACCGCTTGGCGGCAGCCGCAGGGGAATGGCACGCACATTTATCAATATTTTTATTGTGTGGTTTCTGACCGGACTGTGGCATGGTGCAACCGTTAATTTCGTGTTGTGGGGACTGTATTTCTGTTTCTTTTTATTGATGGAAAAGACATGGCTGCTGCGTCTGCTGAAACGGCTGCCGGACTGGATCTCACATGTTTATGCACTTGTTGTTATCTATTTTGGATGGCTGCTGTTTGCATGGGAAGATATACGGGGACACCGTGCATATGTAAAGGCGATGGCAGGGATCGGAACTGCGGGATGGTATGATGCGCAGAGCGTCTATCTTGTCATGAGCAATGTGATCCTTCTGGCGGTACTGGTGATTGGCGCGACTTCACTGCCACAGCGCATCGCGCGGGCTGTGACAAAGCGGGATGGAATCGTGGCGGCATTGCTGCAGAGCGGTTTTGTGGCTGTGATGCTGTTGCTGTCGATTGCGTATCTGGTTAATGGCACGTACAACCCGTTTTTGTATTTCCGGTTCTGATGGGAGGCGTATATGAAAATAAAAAAATATATCAGGCAGCTTCTGCCGGTTGTCGTGTTCGCAGCCATCATTTTCGGATTGACTGCGGGCAGCCTGTTTTCGCAGAAACAGGAATATTCCGCGTCGGAAAAGCGCTTGTTGCAGACGATGCCGAAGCTTCGGTGGAAAGCGGTGAAAAAGGGCAGATTCCAGACAAAATATGAGATATATCTCGCGGATCAGTTTCCGGGCAGGGATGGCTGGGTGCGGGTGCAGACGGATGTCTCGCGCATGTTTGGCAAGACGGAGAGTAACGGCGTCTATTTCGGAAAAGACGATTATCTGCTGGAGCATTATGAGGCATCGGATTTCGAGAATGCACAGGCGCAAAAGAACGAGGCGGCGCTGGCAAAATTTGTAAAGAAAATGAGCAGAAAGTGTAAGGTATCTGTGATGCTTGTGCCGACAAAAACATGGGTGATGCAGGAGAAGCTTCCGGCATTTGCGCCGACGTATGATGAACAGCAGATGTATGACCGCATCGGACAGCAGTTGGGCGATCTGGCGGATACGGTGCTGGTTCCGGTGGCATCGGAATTGAAAAAGCATACCGATGAACAGATCTATTACCGGACGGATCACCATTGGACGACGCTGGGTGCATGGTATGGGTATCTGGCATATGTGGAGACGAATGGAGGAGATGTCGCGCAGGCGCAGAAAAAGCGTGAGTTCCAATGTGTCAGCAGTCAGTTTTACGGAAGCTCCTATGCGAAGATCAATCAGGCGCCGCGGGCGGATGAGATTGATGTGTACGAACCGGTGCAGCCGCTGACGGTCGTCTACAATATGGGAGAAAAGACGACAGATACACTTTATGATGCGTCGTTTTTAGGCACACAGGATCAGTACAGTTATTTTACCGGAGGCAACCAGCCGGTGATAGAAGTTACCGGAGGAAGTACAAACGGCAGAACATTGCTGATCATCAAGGATTCGTTTGCCAATAGTATGCTGCCGTTTCTGGCAGAGGATTACGAAAAGGTTGTGATGGTCGATCTCCGCCAGCTCAATATCAAGTGCAGGGATCTGGTAAAGATGTTTGATCCGACCGATGTTCTGGTGCTGTACAATACGGCGCAGTTTGCCGAAGACCGGGAGTTCGCAATGAAGTGCAGGTAAAATCCGGATAAAAATCTGGATAAAATTTTCCAGTTTTTAGAAACCAGATGCAAAAAAATGTGTCATAATAGATAGAACGGTAGTTCAAGATCATATTCATTAAAGGAGGAAGAACCTATGAGAGTAAAAAATGTATGTAAGAAGCTTGGTGCACTGGCACTCGCAGCAGCCATGATCGCAGGGACATGGGCAGTATCCGCACAGCCGGTGGAGGCGGCAGCAAAAGCAAATTATCACGTAAAGAAGGTCAGCTATTCCAAAGACTATAAACTGGATGACGGAACGACCTATTTTACTGTGAAGGGCAAATTTCCGCAGATCACAGATAATTCTGCAACTGCAGAAAAGATCAATGAGGCATTGGTCAAAGAGCAGGAAAAACTCATCAGCGGATGGGAAACCGATTCCGTGACTTATAAGGACGAGTATACCTCCATGATGGAAGAGGCAGAAAAGGAAGGCTATGACCTCCAGTGGACTTACAGTGATGCCATTGCCTGCAAGGTCACGGCAAACAATGACAAATATTTCAGTACCGTACTTACCGGCTATCTGTTTACCGGCGGGGCACACGGTATGCCATACCGCATCAGCATGACATTTGATGCAAAGACCGGAGAGCAGCTGACAGCAGCCGGATTGTTCGGAATCAGCAAGGCAAAGCTCAATCGCAAGGTAAAGAATCTTTATCTGGCAAAGTGTGACAAGGAGGGCGAGGATGCAGGCTTTTATTTCTATCCGGGCGATGATGTCCGTGCTACCTTGCAGAAGAACTTAAAAGCACTGGATTTCAACAATGCCTTTTATGTAAAGAATAACGGCAAGGCAGTCTTTTATGCGGATCCCTATGCGGTAGCGCCGTATGCAGCAGGCTTTGTGGAAGTTTCCACAGCAATTAAATAACAGAAAACATATTTTGCGGGTGCATAATTTTGCGATTATGCACCCGCAAATTGCGTTATGATGCATTTGAAGAAAACAACAATGAAAGATTCAGCAGGCATTACGACAAGCCATTCACATGGAGTGAGAAATATTCTTGTATAAGGGCTTGAATTTTGCAGAGGTTTTTGATACAATAGCAAAGATGATGCGAAGTGTTGATAACAAATGAGGGGGATTGTTAGTTAGAAGATATGTTACGTTTTTACTGGGTCATTTTTTGGAATTTTTATCATATTTATATGATTCCGAAAATGGGCTATATGGCCAGACATACCGAAAAATTTGATGAATCCAGGCGTTATCGGATCGCCAGACGGGCTATTTATTATATGATGCGCACCGGAAATATCAAAACGGTCTGTAAGGGCTTGGAGAACCTCCCGAAAGAGGGCGGTTATGTATTGTATCCCAATCATCAGGGCAAATTCGACGCACTCAGCATTATGATCACACATCCGAAGCCTTGCTCCGTCGTTGTGGACGACGCGGTTTCTTACGGCATCCTGATCAAAGAGTTTATTGATCTGGTAGAAGGCAAGCGCATGAAGCTGGGGGATGTGCGTCAGGCACTCGGGATCATCAGGGAGACGTCTACCGAGGTGAGGGAGGGACGTCGATATATTATTTTTTCAGAAGGTGGTTATACAAATAACGGCAACACACTTCAGGAGTTCAAGCCGGGCAGCTTTAAAATGGCGATGATGGCGAAAGCACCCATTGTTCCGGTGGCATTGATTGACTCATACAAGGTGTTTGGAGAAAATTCCCTTGTTCCGGTGACTGCAAAGGTACATTATCTGGAGCCCCTCTATTATGAGGATTATAGGGGTATGAACTCACGTGAGATCTGTGCGCTCGTGAAATCCCGCATTCAGCAGGCGGTTGATGACGAATTGGAAGCGCGCAGAAATAAGCGAAGCTGGTTTCATCGAAAATAAAATAATATACTGCTCCTAAAAATGAGCAACCGTAGTCTAACGGATAGAACGCAGGACTCCGACTCCTGTAATGTGGGTTCGATTCCCGCCGGTTGCATTTATTTTAGAGAAAGTTTGTGTGTTTATTATTTTAGGAGGTAGTAAGACAAATGGCAAATCAGAACCAGAAAAAAGATCAGATCAATCAAGAACGAAATACTCAGAATACAGATTCTGCTAAACATAAAAATGAGCAAAAATTAAATAAATCATCGAATACATCCCAGAACGGTGGCGGCTTTGACGCCGGAGCATTTTTGGAGCTTGTGAAAAAGTATAGGCGTTATATTGCTGCCGGTGTTCTTTTTGCGGCAATGGTAGTTGTGCTTGTAAAGTGTACAGGACCGCAGAGTGTCCAGACAGAGCCGGTGCAGGAAGAACAGACGGATCAGGCAGATCAGACGGATCTCACCGAGGAATTTCAGGTGGATGCAGTTCCGGAGGTTAAAACGCTCATTGCAGACTATTACAAGGCTTATCAGGATGGCGACGTCGATGCATTAGAGACATTGGCACAGCCGATTTCCAATACGGAAAAGAGCTATATCAAGCTGTTCAGTGAATATGTGGAATCATATGATAACCTGCGCTGCTACACCAAATCCGGACTGGGGGAGGGCGAGTATGTTGTGTCCGTCTATCTGGAAATGAAGTTCAAGGGTGTTGCAACAACCGCTCCCGGGCTGGATTTCTTTTACGTGAGAACGGACGAGACCGGAAAGCCGTATATTGACAATGCTTACAGCCAGTTCAACCAGTCTAACATGGAGAACAGCACGCAGGCAGATGTGCAGGCTTTGATCAATGAATTTGAGCAGGCGGATGATGTCGTTGCGCTCCAGCAGGAGGTGCAGCAGAAGTATGATCAGGCGATTGCGTCGGATGAGCAGCTCGCAGAGATGGTAAATGAGACGATACCGAACGCAATCACTGCATGGGTACAGTCACTGACACAGGCAGATACAGACAATCAGGATCAGTCTGCGGATGATGCCGCACAGCAGCCGGATGATACAAAGGACAATACCGATCAGGCAGATGATCAGACGGATAATAATACAGACGATACGACGGATAATGCAGATAACTCTGAAGACGATGCGGCGGATGAACCGGATGAAAGTTCGGATGGCAAGGCAAAGACAGCCTATGCGCTGGATGGTATCAATCTGAGAAAGGGTCCCGGAACCGATAAGAAGGTTGTGACACAGATTTTACTTGGAGACAAGCTTAAGATCTATCCGGATACAAAAAAAGACGGCTGGGTGAAGGCTTCTTACAAAAAAAAGAAAGGCTATGTAAAGCTTGAGTTTGTTACGACTGATAAGTCTGATATTAAAGGAACTGCTACGACTGAGGACGAGCCGGCCAAGGCGTTGCCGGAGGGCAAGAAGATCACGCTGAGTGATTCCGTCAATGTGCGTGTTTCCATGAGTGAGACGGCGGATCGTGTCGGACTGGCATTTCAGGGGGATACGGTAAAGGTGATCCAGAGTTATGCGGAAGGCTGGACAAAGGTAGAATGGAATGGTCAGACTGGATATATCAAGACGGAGCTGATTAAATAGTATTAGACTCAATAGTATTATTTGTAACAGAATCATTCAAAGGAATAAAACAAATGATGAAAGGCGGTTGCTGGGTAGCGGTGCATAATGCATCTGCATAATCTGCAGCCGTCTTTTTCTACACAAATCATGGTGGAGTGTAACATGGATCAGAAACAGGAAGGAATCCGTATCAATAAATATTTGAGCGAGGCGGGTGTGTGCTCCCGCAGAGAGGCGGACCGTGCACTGGAAGCCGGACAGATCCGTATCGGAGAGCGTGTGGCGGTACTGGGCGATAAGGTCATGCCGGGCGATGTTGTCCGTTATAAGGGAAGACCCGTTGCAAAAGAGACAGAGCGGATACTCATTGCATTTCACAAGCCGCGCGGAGTCGTCTGCACGACCTCTAAAAAGGAGGGTGTGAATATCGTTGATTATATCGGCTATCCAAAACGAATTTATCCGGTCGGCAGGCTGGACAAGGATTCCGTCGGACTGATCCTGCTCACGAACGACGGTGACATCGTAAACAAAATGATGCGTGCCGGAAACCGCCATGAAAAGGAATATGTCGTGACAGTGGACCGGGAGATTACGGACGAGTTTATTATGCAAATGTCGAACGGCGTGACGATTTTAGATACTGTCACCAGACCGTGCAAGGTGCGAAAGAGCGGAGCGAGAGAGTTTCATATCATACTGACACAGGGACTGAACCGGCAGATCCGGCGTATGTGTGAAGCGCTTGGATATCATGTAAGGACACTCAAGCGCCTGCGGATCATGAATATCCGGCTCGGTGATCTGAAGGAGGGAACATACCGAGATGTAACGGATGCGGAGTGGAAGGAATTACAACGTCTGATCCGGCATTCATCCAATGAGACAGTGAAGTAATGTGAGGTAGAATAAAAGCTATGGAACAACAGTATACAAAGACGGCGTATGAACAGTTGAAACAGACGATCGACGAGCATATGAATCATTATTATAATGAGGATGCGCCGACGATCAGTGATTTTGAATATGATACACTGATGCGTGAACTGAAAAACATGGAGGCGGAGCATCCGGAATGGGTGAGTGCGGATTCGCCGACACAGAAGATCGGCGGAGTCGCCAAGCGCGAGGCTGGTGTTACGATCACACATCATGTGCCAATGCTCAGCATTCAGGATCTGTTTACAGAGGAAGAGGTGACTGTGTGGGTCGGTCAGGTGAAGCAGATGCATCCGGATGCCCGCTTTTCCGTGGAACACAAGATCGATGGGCTGAGTATGTCACTGCGGTATCAGGATGGTGTGCTGACACTGGCGGAGACGAGAGGCGATGGCACGGTCGGCGAGGATGTGACGCTCAATGCAAAGGTGATACCGGATGTCCGGCAGACGATTCGGGAGACGGATTATGTGGAGCTGCGCGGTGAAGTGTATATGAGCCATGAGGACTTTGAGAAGTTCAATGAGAGGCAGGAGAGCCTTGGCAAAAAGACAGCGGCAAACCCGAGAAATCTTGCGGCAGGTACGCTGCGCCAGCTGAATCCGGAGATCACGAAGGAGCGCGGGCTGCGCATGTTTATTTTTAATGTGCAGGATGCGACCGGCGCGAGTGCACATCTGATGGAAAATCATACTGTCGGACTGGATGAGCTGGCGGCGCAGGGCGTGGCGGTCGTACCTCATGTGTGCTGTGAGACAGCGGAGGAGGTGCTGGCTGCGATCCATGCGATCGGAGAGCATCGCGGGGATTACGACTATGATATCGACGGAGCAGTCGTGAAGATCGAGCAGATTGCATACCGTGCGGATTTTCCCGCCGGCAGCAAATATTCGGCGGGACATATCGCCTATAAATATCCGCCGGAGGAAAAAGAGGTAGAGATTGAAGAGGTGGAGGTCGGTGTCGGCAGAACCGGCAAAATGACGTTCCGTGCGCGGTTCAAGGAGCCGGTGCGCCTGTGCGGTACAATGGTACAGTATGCGACGCTGCACAATATGGATTATATCGAGAGTCTCGGTATTGATGAGGGATGTATGGCGGTCTGCCGGAAACAGGGCGAGATCATACCGGCGATCATCAGGGTAACGAAGCCGACCGGAACTGTTTTCCCAGCACCGCGTGTGTGTCCGGTGTGCGGACATCCGCTCAGCAAGGAGGAGGGAACGGCAGACATCTGCTGCGATAACCCGTCCTGTCCGGCACAGCTGAAACGCACGCTCGCTTATTTCGCGAGCCGTGACGCGATGGATATTAAGGCATTTGGTTCAACGTATGTGGATACGCTTGTAGAAGAGGGCTATCTGCACAACTATACGGATATTTACCGTTTGCGGGAGCATCGGGACGAGCTGATTGAAAAAGGCATCATGGGAAAAGAAAAAAATACGGATAAGATACTGGCGGCGATTGAGGAGAGCAAGCACAATCCGGTCGATAAATTTCTCACGGGTCTGGCGATCCGGAATGTCGGAAAAGCATCGGCAAAGGAGATCATGAAGCATTTTGCAAATTTGATGGAGCTGGCAGATGCAAGTGTCGAGCAGTTGACGCAGATCCCGGATGTCGGCGGCATCACGGCGGAGTGCATTCACGAGTATTTTGCAGATGCAGAAAACCGGAAACTGTTATCCGAGGTGGCGGAGCTTGGCATGAATATGGAGTCTGAACAGACGGCGCAGGGCGCGGCACTTGCCGGACTTACGATCGTTGTGACCGGTACACTGCCGACGCTCGGACGCAAGGAGGCGGCAGAGCTGATCGAAAACAATGGCGGAAAATGCACAGGCTCTGTCAGCAAAAAGACAAGCTATGTGCTTGCGGGCGAGGCGGCAGGCAGCAAGCTGGATAAGGCGCGTTCGTTAGGGATACCTGTGATCACAGAGGAGGAGCTGTTTGTGATGCTCGGTCAGTGATGCGGCGATCGGGAGTTGATTTTGTGGGTGAATCAGTATAGAATAGTAAAATGGAATTGGAATAAAAATGAAATAGAATCAGAATGAAGCTGGAATTGTTGAACAAAGGAGATTGGATATGCCTGTAAAGATTAAGAGCAATCTGCCCGCAAGGGAGATTCTGGAGAATGAAAATATATTTGTGATGGATGAAACACGTTCCGCACATCAGGACATTCGTCCGATAGAGATCGGTATTTTGAATCTCATGCCGTTAAAGGAGGACAATGAACTGCAGACGCTGCGCTCACTGTCCAATACACAGGTCAATGTGACATTTATGACGGTGTCGAGCCATGAATCGGCGCATACGTCACAAAAGCATCTGGATCAGTTTTATGTGACGCTCGAGGATATCCGTGACCGCAACTTAGACGGACTGATTATTACCGGAGCACCCGTCGAGCAGATGGACTTTGAGGAAGTGGACTACTGGGATGAGGTGTGCGAGATCATGGACTGGGCGCAGACACATGTTACCAGTACGCTGCATGTATGCTGGGGAGCCCAGGCAGGTATGTATCATTATTATGGTATTAAGAAACGACAGTTGGGCAAGAAGGTATTCGGTGTGTATGAGCATCGCGTGATGAATCGCAAGGTACCGCTGGTGCGTGGCTTTGACGATTATTTTATGGCTCCGCATTCGAGACATACCGAGATGGGCAGGGAGGATATCGAGGCAGAGCCGGAGCTGACGATCCTTGCGGAATCAGATGAGGCAGGTGTATTTTTAGCCATTGATAATGATGGCCGCAAGATTTTTCTGATGGGACATCCGGAGTATGACCGTCTGACCTTGCACAAGGAGTATATGCGTGACAAAAATCAGGGGTTGCCGATTGAGGTGCCGGTGAATTATTACCCGGATGACGATTGTACGAAAAAGCCGCGTCTGCAGTGGCGTTCACATGGAAACATTTTATATTCAAACTGGCTGAATTATTACGTGTATCAGGCAACGCCTTATGATTTTATACACACGAGTGAGATCATAGCAAAATAGTGTGATATATGAGAGTAGAACATGAATTTGAACCGGTGTATGATGCGCATTCACAGGTTCTGATCTTAGGGACATTTCCATCCGTAAAATCAAGGGAAATGGCATTTTATTACGGCCATCCGCAAAACCGTTTCTGGCGGCTGATCGCGGCGCTGACCGGTGAGGAAGTGCCAAAGCGGGAGGATATTACCGCAAAAAAACAGCTCTTACTGAGGCATAAAATCGCAGTGTGGGATGTGATCGCAGCCTGTCAGATCACGGGCTCCAGCGACAGCTCGATCCGCGATGTCATACCGAATGACATCGGTGCGCTGCTGCAAAAGACGAACATCACGCATATCTATGCCAACGGTACCAAAGCGTATGATCTGTACATGAAATATGTGTACGGGCAGACGAATAGAGAGATTATGAAGCTGCCATCGACCAGTCCGGCAAATGCCGCGTACAGCTTTGAACGGCTACAGGCAGTCTGGCAAAAAAATTTTAAAATACCTATTGACAAATCTGAACAACAATAGTAGGATGTAATCCATAAAAAAATAAATGGTACGAAACATGCAAAGAGGCATTCCCGTAGGGAGTGTCTCTTTGTACGTTGTACCGGAAAAAAGCGACGGAGCTTACCCATTTTGATATGGACGAGCTCCCTTTATTTTATGCAAAGAAAGGGGAATGACTATGAAAGAATTAGTAATGATTATCCGACCGGAAAAGCTAGAGGCAATGAAAGCGATTATTGATGAAGTGAACTGCGGAGGTATGACGATCTCAACTGTCATGGGCTGCGGCAGCCAGAAAGGATCAATTCCGGAGACGGGTGTCAATGAGATCCGTGGATTAAAGACAACGATCAACCTGCTCCCGAAGATTCAGGTAAATGTCGTTGTGGCAGACAAAGAGGTAGAGCCGCTGATTTTGAAGGTTCGCGAGAAATGTGCGACGGATCATGTCGGAGACGGAAAAATCTTTATCAGAAATGTAGAGGATGTTGTCAGAATCAGAACCGGTGAGAGAGGCAGCAAGGCAATCTAAAACGAAGTATAAAGCGGGGTGATCTCATGGGTTATATCGTTGAAATTAACGGAGTCAACAAAATATATGGAAAAAATCATGTCGTAAAAGATCTTGATTTAAAAGTAGAGGAAGGCGAATTCCTCACATTGCTCGGTTCCTCCGGCTGTGGTAAAACGACAACGCTTCGTATGGTAGCCGGATTTGAAGAACCGACATCGGGAAGTATTCTCGTGGAGGGAGAGCCGATCGAGGAAAAAGAACCGTTTGAGCGAAATGTCAACACCGTTTTTCAGAGTTATGCGCTGTTTCCGCACATGACGATTTTTGACAATATCGCATATGGTTTAAAGATCAAAAAAGTGCCGAAGGCAGAGATCAAAAGCAGAGTGACCGAGATGATGGAGCTTGTTCAGCTCGAAGGCTTTGAAAAAAGATATCCGAGCCAGCTATCGGGCGGTCAGAAGCAGAGAGTGGCGATCGCCAGAGCACTGATTAACCGACCGAAGGTGTTACTGCTTGATGAGCCACTCGGAGCACTTGACCTCAAGCTGAGAAAGCAGATGCAGCTCGAGCTGAAACGTCTGCAGAAAAAACTGAACATTACATTTATCTATGTCACGCACGATCAGGAGGAGGCGCTGACGATGAGTGACCGCATCGCGATCATGCATGACGGTATTCTCGACCAGCTCGGCACACCGACCGAGATCTACGAGCAGCCGAAGACAAAATTTGTGGCAACCTTTATCGGCGAGACAAATATTTTCGACGGAGCAATCGCACAGATGGATGGAAACAAGGCATTGATCGCTGTAGAAAACGGATCAATCGCCGGATGCGGAGAGGGCTTCCGTGAGGGAGAGTATATTTCTGTATCTGTCCGGCCGGAAAAAATGAAGTTTTCCGATACGCCGGTGAAGGATTTTTCTATCCATGCAATCGTCAAGGATTACATATATGTCGGTTCGGTCATCAAATGCATTGTACGTCTGTCAAATGGCAATGAGTTAAAGATCGAGCGTCTGGCGGGCGAGGAGCTGCCGGAGCCGGGTGCGCTGATCTATCCGTACTGGAATCCGGAGGATGCAGTGCTGATCCATACGCAGTCGGATAAGATTTTTGAAGCGATCGAAAATATCACATTCAGTTAGGGGGCGGTCATATGGAAAAAGCGCACGCAAAGCATCAGTGGCGGTCGAATACATTGCCGGCGCTGCTTACGGTAGGACCGGTAACGCTGGTACTTGTCCTGCTCGTTGCGATCCCTTTGATCTATGTAGTCGTCATGAGCTTTTGCTCGATCGACCAGTATTATAATGTACAGATGCAGTTTACGCTTGATAACTATAAGCGTCTGGTCAGTGCCAATTATTTGAAAATTTATGCACAGTCGATCATGATTGCGTTTGTGACGACGCTGCTTTGTATTCTGATCGGATATCCGTTTTCTTATATGATTGCCAGAACACACAGTAAGCGCAAAAAGCTGTTATATATGCTGGTAATCATCCCGTTCTGGACCAATTCATTGATCCGGATTTACGGATGGCGGACGTTCTTAGGTACAAACGGATGGCTCAATACGGCATTGCAGTTTCTGCATCTGACAAAGGAGCCGTTAGATCTGCTGTATAAACAGGGAACTACAGTACTTGGTATGGTTTACTGCCTGATTCCGTTTATGATCCTACCGCTGTATACGGCGATCGAAAAGCTGGACGGCAGTCTGCTGGAGGCATCGGCGGATCTCGGGGCAAAACCTGCGGTCACATTTGTGAAGGTGATCCTGCCGCTCACATCCAGTGGTATTTTTTCGGGAAGTATCATGGTATTTATTCCGTGTCTCGGTTATTTCTTTGTATCCGATATTCTCGGCGGAGGTAATTCGGATGTGATCGGAAACCTGATCGAGCGTCAATTCCAGAGCGGTAACAACTGGCCGCTTGGTGCAGCACTATCCATCATACTGATCGCGATTACGCTCATACTGGTGAAGCTGTATCAGCGGATGGGCGGAGACATGGATAGTCTCGGTGTATAAAATATTTAGGGAAAAGGATGTGATAGGATGAGCAGAAACAGCAGAAAAAAGGCAAAAAAAGGGCTGAGCGGAGTCTTCTGCGCACTGGTGTATATCTTCCTGTTTTTACCGATCTCCGTGATCGTTGTAAACTCCACAAATGCCACGACATCCAAGCCGTATCTTTCGTGGAAGGGATTTACGCTGGACTGGTATGTAAAGCTGTTTGATAATACATCGCTTTTACAGGCATTTGGAAATACGATGGTGATCGCAGTGGTGAGCACACTGCTTGCGACGATCATCGGAACAATCGGCGCGGTTGGTATTTACCGGTATCATTTTCGCGGAAAAGGCATCATCAACGGGTTATTGTATATTCCGGTCGTCATACCGGAGATCGTGCTTGGTATCTCATTGCTGACGATCTTTTCAAAGGTCAACATCCCGCGCGGCATGCTGACACTGATCCTGGCGCATGTGACATTTTCGGTTCCGTTTGTCATATTTAACGTCAGGGCAAGGCTCAGCGGCTATGACAAGTCGATCGAGGAGGCGAGTATGGATCTTGGGGCGAACCGGCTGACGACATTTCTGCGGATCACCCTGCCGGTGCTTGCCCCGGGTATCGCGGGCGGTGCACTGCTGGCATTTACATTGTCAATTGATGATGTAATTATCAGCTATTTCGTAAACGGACAGACAAAGACCTATCCGCTGAAGGTAATGGAAAGTATTAAAAGCGGTGTCGCACCCGATGTCAATGCGTTGTCGACACTGATTCTGATCGCGACGATCCTTTTAGTCGTATTGACACAGAGTGGTATTTTTTCAAAAAATAAAGAACATTCATAAAAACTTTGCTTAGAGGGAGGAATGAAATATGAAAAAGAAAATCATGAGTATGGCATTAGCAGCAGTATTGGCAGGTTCTATGTTAGGTGGATGTGGTTCTTCGTCTGACACTGCATCCGCAGGAGAACTGAACATCTTCATATGGACGGAGTATGTTTCACAGGATGCGATCGATGCATTTGAAAAGGACACCGGAATCAAGGTCAATGTCTCTACTTATTCATCCAATGAGGATATGATTGCGAAGGTAAAATCAGAATCCGAGGGAACCTATGACATTATCCAGCCGAGTGATTATGCGGTGGAACAGCTCGCCGGACAGGGAATGCTTGAGGAGCTTGACAAAGAGAAGCTGACGAATCTAGGAAATATCGGTGAATCGTATCTTGATCCGTCTTACGATCCGGGTAATGTTTATTCCGTACCTTATCAGGGTGGTGTGGCAGCGATTGCGGTCAATACTTCCAAGGTAGATAAGGAGATCACAAGCTATGGAGATCTGTTTGATCCGTCACTGGCAGGACAGCTTGTGGTGCTGGATGACTATCGTGCGGTGATCGGTATGACAGAGCGCAGCATGGGTCTGAGCATGAATGAGACCGATCCCGATATATTATCCGGTGTGGAGGAAAAACTGCTCACCTTAAAGGATAATATCGCACTGTATGATTCAGACAGTCCGAAGTCCGCAATGATTTCCGGTGACTGTTCCGTCGGATATATGTGGAGTGCTGAGGCTGCACTGGCGATGGAAGAAAATGCGGATATCCAGATCGTATATCCGAGTGAGGGAGCCTATGTATTTATGGATAACTGGGCGATCCCCAAGGGAGCAAAACACTACGATGCAGCAATGGAGTTTATCAACTATATGCTGAGTGTCGATGCTGCAAAAATGAATATTGAAGAGTTCCCGTATCTGTCAGCAAACAGTAAGGCAGTAGAGGCAATGGGTGAGGAATACAGCTCAAACGAGGCAAAGAATCCTCCGGCAGAGGTTATCGCGGCAGGCGAATATGTATCAAATCTGGATACCGATACACTGGCAATCTATGATGAGATGTGGACAAAGTTAAAAGAGTAATCACGGTCGTATGAAACGCTGGAATAAGGAAAGGAGCCGGGCACATGGCAAAACGGATCATTGGCAGTACACCGTCAGAGGATGGCTATTATATGCCGGCAGAATATGAACCACAGAAAAAAATATGGATGATCTGGCCAAAGCGCCCGGACAACTGGCGTGATCAGGCGCGGCCCGCGCAGCGGGCATATGCAGATGTGGCGGCGGCAATCAGCACGTTTACGCCTGTGACGATGCTCGCGTCGGCGGACACTTATGAGTCCTGCCGGGCGATGCTGCCGGAGCAGATCCGCGTCGTAGAGCTGCCATCCGATGATGCATGGTGCAGAGACTGCGGACCGACCTTTCTTGTGAATGGTCATGGCGGGCTGCGTGCCTGTGACTGGCGGGTTCAGTCGACGGCTTGTATGCGTCGTGGGAGCAGGATGATGCGGTTGCGCGTGGGATCTGTGAACTGGAGAATGTTGATTATTACAGTCTGGATGATTTCGTGCTGGAGGGCGGTTCGTTTCATGTGGACGGAGAGGGAACGGTGCTCACGACCGAGATGTGTCTGCTGAGCAAGGGCAGAAATCCGCATCTGACGAAAGCGGAGATCGAGCAGCATTTGTTAGATTATCTCGGATGCAAGAAGGTTCTCTGGCTGCCGGACGGTATCGATCCGGGTGAGACAAACGGGCATGTGGATGATGTTGCCTGCTTTATCCGTCCCGGAGAGGTTGCATGTATTGATGTGGAGGATTCGGACAGTCCGTTTTATGAGGCAGCGCAGTCGGCGCAGCGGATACTCTCGCAGGCAGCAGATGCAAAGGGCAGGAGGCTCAAGGTGCATAAGCTGTGCATGACTGCACAGCCGGTGCGCATGCAGGGTGCAGAGACGATCGTGCAGACGCCGGGATCTGCAAAGCGCAAAAATGGTGATCTGTGTATCGCCTCCTATCTGAATTTTCTCATCACAAATCGCGGTGTGATCGTTCCGCAGTATGATGATGAAAATGACGCGCTGGCGTTAGAGCAGATCCGGCAGATGTTTCCGGATCGGGAAGTTGTCGGTGTGCATACACGGGAAATCGTATACGGAGGTGGAAACATCCACTGTATCACACAGCAGCAGCCGGATGTGGGCGGCAGATAATTTTTTTGACTATAATTGCCATAATTGATAGAAAGGAGAAGCCGATGCAGGCTTCTCTTTTTGCATGCATGGATTTCAAGGATAATGCGATAAGTCAGACAGAACGCTTGTATTTTATTGTTAATACTAGTAAAATTAAAGAAGAGATATATTTGCTAATGAACTGGCAAAGGAAGAGAGGTAGAATTGTTATGAACAACGTAAAAGTGAGAGTTAAACTGCTTATTGTCATGGTTGCGGCATTTATCGCATTGACTGCATGTGTGGTTTTCTCGACAGCATCTATGGAGCAGATGAAAACAAATGCACTGGACATCATGGAAACGACAGAGAGAGAATCTTATGATCAGGAGATCAAGGATCAGGTAGATACTGCGATCACTTTATGCCAGAA
>CALBJL010000176.1 GCA_937893485.1 uncultured bacterium
CTGCGAAGCAGTGGGAAAACGCCAGAAGGCATCTTTGCGAATGGCGCGGGCTGAACTGTTAAAAGATCAAAGCGATTACGCCATCACAGAATTGTAATCGTATGCCGGATAGTGTATAATAGAAAATAATGAAATGCGACAGACGGGAGGAACAGCTTGTATGGACGATAAACAGTATGGCTCTGATCAGTCAGGATACGATTCAGATACATTTGGAGCGATTGGACAACAGCAGCCACAACAGCAACAGCAGGATCAACAGCAACAGCCGCGCAAAGAGGGTACCTATCAGCAGGATACTCCTTGGAGAGATGTTCCGCCGCAGGGCACCTGCACACAGGGCGCGGGCGGTACTTACCGGCAGAACAATACATGGCAGGGAGCACCGTATCATCAGAATTCCCAGCCCGGCAACGGCTTCGGGATCGCATCGATGATACTCGGTATTTTATCGCTTGTACTCTTTTGCACATGCCTGAACATTCCGTTGGCGATCCTTTCGGTTGTATTTGCGATTGTACATCTGAACCGCAGAGTTGGCAGTGGGGGATTTGCGGTTGCGGGAATCATTACATCCGTGGTATCTGTCATACTGACGATCATCACAATCGTGCTGCTCTATGTCGTTGGCATCAATACCTCAACATGGGACTATTCCACGACGCTGCCGTTTGAGCAGTTTATCGATGGCGGCGGGCAGCAGAACCCCGGCGGAGCCGAGGAGTGGCAGGATTACACGGATGATCCCAGTGATTTTATGAATTATCTGCATGACGGAAAAGCGCAGACCTTTTAATCGTGGATGGCGGTTATTGTCCAGACAGTGATGATCACGTGTAAAATGCGGGTAAAATCCGCGTGAACCCTTGACATTTCGCGGATTCTTGATTATATTAGTCTCGATAGCGAAATGCAATGACGGAGACAGTAGGACTCACGAAACGTCACAGAGAGCCGGGCGCGGTGGGAACCGGTACCAGTACGTGGGCGCTGAATATCACTTCTGAGCAGCAGGCTGAACGCATCCATTCAGGTGCAACTAGGTTCTGACGGTGGTTCCTGCGTTATGGGAAACGGATATGGACGGGTGACCGGAGTATCTTGTATAAGGTGGTATAAGCATGGCGCGACAGCCCTTGTCCTTCTACATGGAGGACGAGGGCTTTTTCAATGTTTGTATGAGAAAGGAGTATATAAAAATGTACAACAAAGTCGATACGAATATGAATTTCGTAGAGCGCGAGAAAGCAACTGAAAAATTCTGGAAAGAAAATGATATTTTCCGAAAGAGTATGGAAAATCGTAAGGAAGGACCGACCTACACGTTTTATGACGGACCGCCAACTGCAAACGGCAAGCCGCATATCGGACACGTGCTGACACGTGTCATCAAGGATATGATCCCCCGTTACCGCACGATGAAGGGCTATTATGTGCCCCGGAAGGCAGGCTGGGATACCCACGGACTGCCGGTAGAGCTCGAGGTCGAGAAGCAGCTCGGACTGAACGGAAAAGAGCAGATTGAGGAATACGGCATGGAGCCCTTCATTAAAAAATGTAAGGAATCCGTATGGAAATATAAGGGCATGTGGGAGGATTTCTCCGGAACCGTAGGTTTCTGGGCAGATATGGATGATCCCTATGTGACCTATGATGATAATTTTATTGAGTCCGAGTGGTGGGCATTGAAAGAGATCTGGAACAAGAAGCTGTTATACAAGGGCTTCAAGATCGTGCCGTACTGCCCCCGATGCGGAACCCCGTTATCCTCACAGGAGGTTGCACAGGGTTATAAGACGGTCAAGGAGCGCTCCGCAGTTGTCCGTTTTAAGGTAGTCGGTGAGGACGCTTATTTTCTCGCATGGACGACCACACCGTGGACATTGCCGAGTAACGTGGCACTGTGTGTGAACCCGGATGAAGTATACTGCAAGGTAAAGGCGGTTGATGGCTATACCTATTATATGGCAGAGGCATTGCTTGATAAGGTGCTCGGCTCACTCGCAGAGGAAGGTCAGAAGGCATATGAAGTGCTTGAGACTTATAAAGGAAGCGATCTTGAGCGCAAGGAGTATGAGCCGTTATTTGATTTCGCAGACGAAATCATTGAAAAGCAGCATAAAAAGGCATTTTACATCACCTGTGACACCTATGTAACGATGACAGACGGTACCGGTATCGTACACATCGCTCCCGCTTTCGGTGAGGATGATGCGAATGTCGGACGTAATTATGACCTGCCGTTCGTACAGCTCGTCAACGAAAAGGGTGAGCTGACAGACAATACACCGTATGCAGGTGTCTTTGTAAAGAAGGCAGATCCGATGGTTTTACAGGATCTCGAGGATAAGGGGCTGCTGTTCGACGCGCCCAAGTTCGAGCATGAGTACCCGCACTGCTGGCGTTGTGACACACCGCTGATTTACTATGCGCGTGAGTCATGGTTTATCAAAATGACAGAGGTGCGTGATGAGTTAGTAGCGAATAACCACACGGTCAACTGGATTCCCGAGTCCATCGGTGAGGGACGTTTCGGAAACTGGCTGGAGAATATTCAGGACTGGGGTATCTCACGTAACCGTTACTGGGGAACACCGCTCAATATCTGGGAGTGTGAGGACTGTGGACATCAGATTTCTGTCGGCAGCAGAGCCGAGCTCGCAGAGCTGTCAGGTGATCCCGAGGCGGCAAAGATCGAGCTGCACCGCCCGTATATCGATGCCGTAGAGATCAAGTGCCCGTGCTGTGGCAAAACAATGCACCGTGTACCGGAGGTAATCGACTGCTGGTTCGATTCAGGCGCAATGCCGTTCGCACAGCATCACTATCCATTTGAGAATCAGGAGCTGTTCAAGCAGCAGTTTCCGGCACAGTTTATCTCAGAGGCGGTCGATCAGACCCGTGGCTGGTTCTATTCACTGATGGCGGAGTCTACATTATTATTTGGCAGAGCTCCTTACGAAAACGTTATCGTACTCGGACATGTACAGGACGAGAACGGACAGAAAATGAGTAAGTCCAAAGGAAATGCAGTCGATCCGTTTGACGCACTGAAGACCTACGGCGCAGATGCGATCCGCTGGTACTTCTATATTAACAGTGCGCCGTGGCTGCCGAACCGTTTCCACGGAAAAGCCGTACAGGAAGGACAGCGCAAGTTCATGGGTACGCTGTGGAATACCTATGCATTCTTTGTACTGTATGCGAATATCGATAACTTTGATGCGACAAAATATACATTAGACTATGACAAGCTGCCGGTTATGGATAAGTGGCTGCTGTCCAAGCTGAATACGCTGATCAAGTCTGTGGATGACAATCTGAACAACTACAGAATCCCCGAGGCAGCGCGTGCGCTTGATGATTTTGTGGATGAAATGAGTAACTGGTATGTGCGCCGCAGCCGTGAGCGTTTCTGGGCAAAGGGCATGGAGCAGGACAAGATCAATGCCTATATGACACTGTACACCGCACTTGTGACAGTTGCAAAATGTGCCGCACCGATGATTCCGTTTATGGCAGACGATATTTACCGCAACCTTGTATGCTCTATTGATGCATCCGCACCAGAGAGCGTACATCTGTGCGATTTCCCTGTTGCAAACGAGGCATGGATCGACGCAGACCTTGAGAAAAATATGGAGGCAGTGTTAAAGATCGTCGTTATGGGACGCGCCTGCCGTAATTCCGCAAATATCAAGAACCGTCAGCCGATCGGCATGATGTATGTAAAGGCGCCGGAGACACTGCCGGAGTTCTATACGGAGATCATTGAGGATGAGTTAAATGTTAAAAAGGTAGAGTTTACGGATGATGTAAGCAAATATACCGATTACACGTTCAAGCCGCAGCTGCGTACCGTGGGACCGAAGTACGGAAAATATCTCGGACAGATCCAGAAAGCGTTGGCAGAACTGGACGGAAACGCTGCGATGGCAGAGTTAAAGAGCAAGGGTGTGCTCACGCTTGAGAGCGTCGCTCCCGAGGTCGTGCTGACCGAGGATGACCTGCTCATCACAATGACCCAGATGGAGGGCTATCAGACTGAGGGTGACAATACCGTAACGGTTGTACTCGATACGAACCTGACACCGGAGCTGATCGAGGAGGGCTTTGTGCGTGAGATCATCAGCAAGATCCAGACGATGCGTAAGGAAGCCGGATTTGAGGTGATGGACCGCATCAATATCTCTTATATCGCAGACGGTAAGGTAGCAGATATTTTTGCCTCACACGGTGAGCAGATCTGTGGGGAAGTTTTAGGTGACGGTCTGACCGCAGGAACGATCAGCGGTTATGAGAAGGAATGGAACATCAACGGAGAAAAGGTTACACTCGGCGTGGAGAAAAACAACTAACACTGCAGTCCAACAATGACATTAGGAGGATACAGATGACAAGCAAGTTATTTGAAAAAGAGACATTTATCAAGAATGTTAAGAGCACAGTCAAAACATTGTTCCGTAAAAATATGGAGGAAGCAAGCCAGCAGGAGATTTATCAGGCAGTCAGCTTTGTAGTAAAAGAAGTAATTATTGACAGGTGGATGGCTACGCAGAAGACAATGGAGAAAGATGATCCAAAGACATTGTATTACATGTCCATGGAGTTTCTGGTAGGTCGTGCGTTGGGTAACAACCTGATCAATCTGACTGCGTATAATGAAGTGAAGGAAGCGCTGCAAGAGATCGGATTGGATATTAACGTGATTGAGGATCAGGAGCGGGATCCGGCACTTGGAAATGGCGGATTAGGACGACTTGCAGCTTGTTTTATGGACTCACTGTCTACGCTGGGCTATCCGGCATATGGTTGTGGAATCAGATACCGTTATGGTATGTTCCGCCAGAAAATTCAGGATGGTTATCAGATAGAAGAGCCGGATAACTGGTTAAAGGATGGTTATCCGTTTGAACTGCACAGACCGGAATATGCTTACACCGTAAAATTTGGCGGCAATGTGCGTGCCGAGTATGATCAGGCAACCGGAAAAACGAAGTTCATTCACGAAAATTATCAGGCAGTGACGGCGATTCCTTATGATATGCCAATCACCGGATATAATAATAATGTTGTAAACACACTGATGATCTGGGATGCAGAGCCGATTGAGTGTTTTGAACTGGATTCATTTGACAAAGGTGATTATTATAAGGCTGTTGAGCAGGAGAACCTGGCACGCAACCTCGTAGATGTACTGTATCCTAATGACAACCATGTACAGGGCAAGGAGTTGAGACTGCGGCAGCAGTATTTCTTCGTATCAGCCAGCGTACAGCGAGCAATCGAGAAATTTATGAAGAATCATGATGACATTCACGATCTGCCGAAAAAGGTGACATTCCAGATGAATGATACCCATCCGACCGTGGCAGTCGCAGAGCTGATGCGTATTTTGCTGGATGAGTACAATCTGGAGTGGAATGAGGCATGGGAGATCACGACAAAGAGCTGTGCCTACACAAACCACACGATCATGGCCGAGGCACTGGAGAAGTGGCCGATCGAGATCTTCTCACGCCTGCTGCCCCGTATTTACCAGATTGTGGAGGAGATTAACCGCCGCTTTATCTTACAGATTCAGGCGAGCTTTCCCGGCGATCAGCATATGGTCGAGAAGATGGCGATTGTCTATGACGGCAAGGTGAAGATGGCACATCTGGCGATTGCAGCCGGATACTCTGTCAACGGTGTGGCGAGACTGCACACAGAGATCTTAAAGAATCAGGAACTGAAGGAGTTCTACCAGATGTTCCCCGAGAAGTTCAACAACAAGACGAACGGTATCACACAGAGACGTTTCCTGCTGCATGCAAATCCGCTGCTCGCAGACTGGATCAGCAGCCACATCGGAAACGACTGGATCACGGATCTGAGCCATCTGGAGAAGCTGGCTGTGTATGTGGATGACGAGAAGGCTCAGGCAGAGTTTATGAATATCAAATACCAGAACAAGCTGCGCCTTGCAAAATATATCAAGGAGCACAACGGTATTGAGGTCAATCCCCGCTCAATCTTTGACTGCCAGACAAAGCGTCTGCATGAATATAAGAGACAGCTTATGAATATTTTACACGTGATGTATCTTTATAACCAGATCAAGGAGCACCCGGATATGGAGTTTCATCCGAGAACATTCATCTTCGGTGCCAAGGCAGCAGCCGGATATAGGAATGCGAAGCTCACAATCAAGCTGATCAACAATGTGGCAGATGTGATCAACAACGATGCTTCTATCAATGGTAAGATTAAGGTTGTCTTTATCGAGGACTACTGCGTATCCAATGCAGAGATTATCATTGCAGGCGCAGATGTATCTGAGCAGATTTCTACTGCAAGTAAAGAGGCATCGGGTACCGGAAACATGAAGTATATGTTAAACGGTGCGATCACGATCGGAACGATGGACGGTGCGAATGTAGAGATGGTAGAGGAAGTCGGCGAGGACAATATCGTGATCTTCGGTATGAGTGCAGATGAAGTCATCGCGCATGAGAAAGCAAGGGACTATGATCCGATGCAGATCTTCAATAACGATCCGCAGATCCGCCAGGTATTGATGCAGCTCATCAACGGCTTCTATTCTCAGAACGATACCGAGCTATTCCGCGACCTATATAATTCACTGCTGAATACACAGTGCACACAGTATGCAGACACCTACTTTACACTGGCTGATTTCCGCTCTTACGCCGAGGCACAGAAGAAGATCTCAGAGATGTATGCAGATGAGAAGTCATGGGCGAGAAAAGCGATGCTCAACACCACGCACTCCGGAAAGTTCTCATCAGACCGCACGATTCAGGAGTATGTAGACGATATCTGGCATCTGGACAAGATGACCGTAACCTTGGACGAGCAGTAATTTTGATTAGCATTTGCAAAACTATTTAGGTGTTCGGACTGTCTGGTTACGTTTGTAGCCGTATCTCGATCAAGCTGCTCCGATTGCCCGGCGGTGTCTCGCTGTTTCTTCAGACTTGGCTCGATGTTGCCTAGCATCCGTGGCGAACTGCCAGTGGCAGTTCGGTAGGTGTCCTTCGCACACATAGCCTGCGTCTTTCAGTTATGGCACGCGGATAGTTATCTAATCGCTCGCACTTCGCCGGACAAAAGTCGCAGTTGACGAGAACAGCTACAATCGTAACCGCCAGTCCTGCGTTCATGGCTGCGCATTTTGCGGTGTATTGAATACAGGAAAAACCACGCTATACGCGAAAATAGCAGCGCGAGCAAAGTCATGTCTGATTTTGCTGCCTTTGCACGATGGAAATGAGACTCATAACTCGTGGAAGCCTTTGCTGAACACGAGTTAGTCTTTGTTGAGGCTCATTGGAATGGGTCGGGCAACGAAAGCAAAACAGACATGCTTGCGGGAGCTGCGACGGTGTCCAAACAGCCCGGATTGATACAGCCCCGAGTGATACAATAGTTTCGCAATCAACAAAGCAATTTTGTATAAAAAGGAGAAAAACAATGGCAAATCAGAACCCGATCGTTACGATCGAGATGGCAAACGGCGACATCATGAAGGCAGAGCTCTACCCTGAGATCGCGCCGAATACAGTCAACAACTTTATCAGCCTGATCAACAAGGGCTACTATGACGGAGTGATCTTTCACCGCGTGATCCCCGGATTTATGATTCAGGGCGGCGATCCGGACGGCACAGGAATGGGCGGCCCCGGATATTCGATTAAGGGTGAATTTTCGCAGAACGGCTTCAAGAACGACTTAAAGCACACACCGGGAGTATTGTCTATGGCACGTACCATGATTCCGGATTCCGCAGGCAGCCAGTTCTTCATCATGCATGAGACGAGC
>CALBJL010000177.1 GCA_937893485.1 uncultured bacterium
CGGCGGTACCGGCACAGGCAGCTACCGAAAACGTGACCATGTATGTTGGCGAGAAAACGTTCTATCGCGCCCACGGGATCGTATCCGGAGTTACTTCGACAAAAAAGGGGATCGTAGAGGCTGGCAAAAGTAAGCAGCACAGCTCATACTCAGAAGTCGAGATGGTTGCAAAGAAAACCGGAAAATCTACAGTTACGGTTAAGACGAATAACGGCACAGAGAAAGTCAATGTTACCGTAAAAAAACTGGATATGCCGGTAAAGGTAAAGCAGCTGTCTCCGTCAAAGATCACATTGATGGTCGAGAATCATGCCAACAAGGTGTTTGAAAAGGTCGAGATCAGTTATACCTTAAAGGATGCAGATGGCAATGTACTTGAGGAAAATAAAAAGGAACTCACGTACTTTGACATGTGTGCGAAAAAAACGTCCTATGTCAGCATTTATGTTGGCCAATACAGAAACCAGATTGATGCAGCCTCCTGTACCGCAAAGGTGACATATCTGGAAAGCTATCCGGTGACTGTTTATACGGATGTATCGAACAAGGTAAAGGCGACGATCAGTGGTGAAAAAGAAAAAGATGGCGCTATACACTATAATCTGAATCTGAAAAACCAAGTCAATGACGGCGTGCAGGGTGTCTGCTATATCATGCTCTACGATAAGGACGACAAGCTGATCGGTGTGGAGTACAGGTCGATCGTTCTGGGAAAGAAAGGCACGAAGGGTGCTGCCATGAAAACCTCATCACTGTTTCTTCGGGCTACTTATCCGACATACGATCATATGAAGACCGTCGTAAATGCCAATGCCACCTCAAGGCAGGAAATGTAAAAAATATTGTATCACAGTCAAAAGAGGATGTCGAAACGGCATCCTCTTTTATGCGATAAGAAATTATAATTATAAAAAATTTATAAAAAATAAAAAAGTGAGAAAACACGAGAAAAAAAGAGAATAAGCGAGTAAAAATCATAATTTTTATAAAAAACGGAAACTTCATTCGGTTGCACATCGATGATGAAAAACATATCATATGAACTAGCAATTAGCACTCGGTATAAATGAGTGCTAACAAGCGAACGACGAAAAGCAGATAATTATATGAAGGAGGCATTTTCACATGAAATTAGTACCGTTATTAGACAGAGTTGTTATCAAGCAGCTTGAAGCAGAAGAAAAGACAAAATCAGGCATTATTTTAGCCAGCTCCGCACAGGAGAAGCCTCAGGAGGCAGAGGTCGTTGCAGTCGGACCGGGTGGAGTTGTAGACGGCAAGGAAGTGACGATGCAGGTGAAGGAAGGTCAGAAGGTGATCTATTCCAAGTATGCAGGCACAGAGGTAAAGCTGGAGGGACAGGAATACATCATCGTCCGCCAGAGCGACATTCTCGCAATCGTAGAGTAGGAAAAGGTTCAGGGACAAAGCTACAAAACAGTGGTTTTGCGGATGTCTCAGAATAGGTATTAAAATCATCATAGAAACAGAAAAAGGAGAGTAATTATCATGGCAAAGGAAATCAAATATGGCGCAGAAGCGCGTGCAGCCTTAGAAGCAGGCGTAGATAAACTGGCAAATACCGTGCGTGTAACGCTTGGACCGAAGGGACGTAATGTTGTACTTGACAAGTCCTATGGCGCTCCGCTCATTACCAACGACGGTGTGACGATCGCAAAGGAGATCGAGTTAGAGGATGAATTTGAGAACATGGGTGCACAGCTTGTAAAGGAAGTTGCCACCAAGACAAACGATGTAGCCGGTGACGGTACAACGACTGCAACTGTTTTAGCACAGGCAATGATCAAAGAGGGTATGAAGAACCTCGCAGCCGGAGCAAACCCGATCATCCTCAGAAAAGGTATGAAGAAAGCTGCCGAGAAGGCAGTTGAGGCACTTGCCGGAATGAGCAAGGCAGTTGACGGTAAGGATCAGATCGCAAAGGTCGCAGCGATCTCAGCAGGAGATGCAGAGGTCGGCAATCTCGTTGCAGATGCAATGGAGAAGGTATCCAAGGACGGTGTTATTACGATTGAGGAGAGCAAGACCATGCAGACCGAGCTCGATCTGGTAGAAGGTATGCAGTTTGACCGCGGATACATTTCCGCATATATGGCAACCGATATGGATAAGATGGAGGCCGTGCTTGATGATCCGTATATCCTGATCACCGATAAGAAGGTCAGCAACATTCAGGATCTGCTGCCCATCTTAGAGCAGGTCGTACAGTCCGGTGCAAGACTGCTCATCATCGCTGAGGATGTAGAGGGCGAGGCGCTCACCACATTGATCTTAAACAAGCTGCGTGGTACTTTCAATGTCGTAGCTGTCAAGGCACCCGGATATGGTGACAGAAGAAAGGCAATGCTTGAGGATATTGCGATACTGACCGGCGGACAGGTGATTTCATCAGAGCTTGGCATGGAGCTCAAGGAGACTACCATGAATATGTTCGGCCGTGCAAAATCCGTAAAGGTACAGAAAGAAAATACTGTGATCGTAGACGGTTATGGAGACAAAGAGGCGATCGCTTCACGTGTTGCACAGATCCGTGCACAGATTGAGGAGACAACATCTGAGTTCGATAAAGAGAAATTACAAGAGCGGCTGGCAAAGCTTGCCGGTGGTGTCGCTGTGATCCGTGTCGGAGCAGCTACCGAGACAGAGATGAAGGAGAGCAAGCTGCGTATGGAGGATGCGTTGAACGCAACTCGTGCAGCAGTAGAGGAAGGAATTATCTCAGGCGGCGGTTCTGCATATATCCACGCTTCCAAGAAGGTTGCGGAATTCGCAGCACAGTTAGAGGGTGATGAAAAGACCGGTGCAAACGTGATCTTAAAGGCACTTGAGGCACCGTTATACTTCATCGCAGACAACGCAGGCCTTGAGGGATCAGTTATTATCAATAAGGTACGTGAATCAGAGGTCGGTGTCGGATACGATGCAGCCGCTGAGGAGTATGTAGATATGGTCAAGAGCGGTATCCTTGATCCTGTCAAGGTAACAAGAAGCGCCCTGCAGAATGCGACAAGTGTGGCATCTACACTGTTGACGACTGAGTCTGTCGTAGCAAATATCAAGGAAGATGTACCCGCAATGCCCGCAGGCGGAGCACCCGGAATGGGCATGATGTAATGAGCGCAAGTGAGTCAACAAGCTTGCATAATTGACGAGCGGCGGATGCTGATGAGGTGCTGGTTTTGCATATTATGTAATAATTATGCAAAACATACAAATGCAGTCGATTCTTTTAAGAAATCGGCTGCATTTTTTGTGCATATTGTACATTGAAATTCCTAAAAAGTATGATATACTAAGGACGTAAGTTAAGAAAGAGGAAAAAGGTGCTGCTCAGAAGAAGGAGCGGTCAAAAGAAAGGAGAACTAATTATGAAGGTTCAGAACATTAAAGACGTAAATGCATTTTTCAAGATGATCGATAGCTGTGAAGGTACGGTAGAGCTGGTTACCGGCGAGGGCGACCGCCTGAACTTAAAGTCAAAGCTCAGCCAGTATGTATCATTGGCAAACATTTTCTCTAACGGAGACATTCCGGAGATGGAGATCGTTGCACATGAGAAAGAGGATGTTGAGAAGATCCTTCACTTCATGATGAACAACTAATCGGATTTGTCGGATACATAACATTATGAAATCAGAGAGGTGTGCGCTGTGCGCACACCTCTTTTTGCATTCAAGGAAAAAATATGCTATGATGGAATATATACTAGCATTTGTGGAGGATACATATGAGTAAGGTAGCAATTCTGACGGACAGCAATTCCGGTATCACGCAGGCAGAGGCTGCGCGAGGCGGTCTGTATGTCATACCAATGCCGTTTTATATCAATGACCAGATGTTTTTTGAGGAGATTGATCTCTCACAGGAGGATTTTTATGGCAGGCTGACAGAGGGCGCCGAGATCAAGACATCCATGCCGACCGTCGGCAGTGTGACCGATGAGTGGAGCAGGCTGCTGGAAGATTATGATGAGGTCGTATATATTCCGATGTCGAGCGGTTTGTCCAGCTCGTGCCAGACTGCTTATATGCTCGCGCAGAATGAGCCGTTTGACGGAAAAGTGTTTGTTGTGGACAATCAGCGTATTTCCGTTACACAGCGGCAGTCGGTCTATGATGCAAAGCTGCTGGCGGATCAGGGAAAGAGCGCGAAGGAGATTCGTGAGATCCTTTTAGTCGAGAAGTTTCAGTCATCCATTTACATTATGGTAGACACGCTGACTTATCTTAAGCGGGGCGGGCGGATCACGCCGGCGGCAGCGGCACTCGGTACCCTGTTAAAGCTCAAGCCTGTGCTGCAGATTCAGGGTGAAAAGCTGGATGCGTTCGCAAAGGCACGCACGGTCAAGCAGGCAAAGAAGATCATGATCGACGCGATTAAAAAGGATTTTGAGGAGCGTTTCCATGACGCTTCCGGTAGCAATATGTATCTGGAGATCGCTTACACTTATGACCGCGCGGCTGCAAAGCAGTTCCGGGACGAGGTCAATGAATATTTTCCGGATCATGAGATTGTGATTAATCCGTTGTCTTTAAGTGTCTCCTGCCATATCGGACCCGGAGCACTGGCGCTGGCGACTTCACACCGTATCGGTGATCCGGCGTAAAAGAACAGTGATTTTCGCGTGTATACGATGAACAATAGCCCTTTACTTTCTGATTGTTATCATGTATAATCAGAAAGTAAAAACGGACATTGGGAAAGCAGGTTTTTACGCCTGCTTTTTTTATGCGATAGTCATATTTACAAATAAACAGAATACATATGATTCTGTGACAAATCAGGAGGTACTGAGATGGTTAAAGCAGTAGTAGGAGCGAACTGGGGCGACGAAGGAAAGGGAAAGATCACCGATATGCTTGCAAAGGATGCGGACATTATCATTCGTTTCCAGGGCGGAGCAAACGCAGGTCATACGATCAAAAACAATTATGGCAAGTTTGCGTTGCATACATTACCCAGCGGTGTATTCTACGACCATACGACGAGCGTTATCGGAAATGGTGTGGCACTCGATGTGAAGAAATTGTTTAACGAGATCAAAGACATCACATCCAAGGGTGTACCGACACCCAAGATCCTTGTATCGGATCGTGCACAGATGGTAATGTCTTATCATGTACTGTTTGATCAGTATGAGGAGGAACGTCTGGGTGGAAAATCCTTCGGATCGACCAAATCCGGTATCGCACCTTTTTATTCAGATAAATATGCAAAAATCGGTTTTCAGGTCAGCGAGCTGTTTGACGAGGAACTGTTAAAGGAAAAGGTAGAGCGCATCTGTGAGCAGAAGAACGTGATTTTAGAGCATCTGTATCACAAGCCCGCGATCAAGCCGGAGGAGCTGCTTGAGGAGCTGCACGGCTACCGCGAAATGATTGAGCCGTATGTATGTGATGTGTCCGCATATCTGGCAGAGGCATTGAAGGAAAACAGGACAATTTTATTGGAGGGTCAGCTCGGAACGATGAAAGATCCCGACCACGGCATCTATCCGATGGTGACATCTTCTTCTACACTGGCTGCCTATGGTGCGATCGGCGCAGGCATTCCACCGTATGAGATCAGGCAGATCGTGACGGTTGTGAAGGCATATTCGTCTGCGGTCGGCGCAGGTGAGTTCGTCAGTGAGATCTTCGGAGAAGAGGCGGAGCTGCTTAGAAACCATGGCGGAGACGGCGGAGAGTATGGCGCTACGACCGGCAGACCGAGGCGTGTCGGCTGGTTCGACTGTGTGGCAAGCAAATACGGCTGCCGTCTGCAGGGCACGACCGATGTCGTCCTGACAGTCGTAGACGCACTCGGCTATCTCAATGAGATTCCGGTATGTACCGGGTATGAGATCGACGGAGAAGTTACAACCGATTTCCCTGTTACGGTAAAGCTGAAAAAGGCAAAGCCCGTGATCGAGGTGCTGCCCGGATGGAAATGTGATGTTCAGGGCATCCGCAAGTTTGAGGAGCTGCCGGAGAACTGCCGTAAATACATCGAGTTTATCGAGCAGCAGATCGGATACCCGATCACAATGGTATCCAACGGACCGGGCAGAGAGGATATTATTTACAGAACTTCCGCATTAAAATAACAGCGACAGCGCAGAAAAATAACACGCATGATGCGTGTTATTTTTTTAGCAGCCGGTAGATAAATCCGTATGCCCAGATCAGTACGGGTACAATGATCGTACAGTAGATCGAAGCGCGGAACGCGTTCATCGTATTGGGATCATCGGTGAGCGCGAGTACGATCGTGACGACGTACATTGATACTAACAGGATACAGCCGATGATGGCGAGAATTCGTTTTGCTTTTTTCATAGAATGGTACTCCTTTCAGGTGTTTAGCGGGAATAAGCCCGCTTTCTGGCAGAGCTGCCAGTAATCGCGGCGCGCGTTATACTGTTCGTTTAACCATTCGCAGGCGAGATCCAGTCCTTCCTCCGTAAATGGGAAGTCGTTCGAGGTCTTGTCCTCATCCGGTGTGTGTTCATAGTTATACGGCTCCGGATAGACGGTCGCACGCAGTACGTCGGGCGCATCTTCTTCGTCGGAAGCACTTGTTTTGGTGATATAGTAGCGCATCCCCTGACAGCTTCCGGTAAAATGAGTTTTTTTATAAAATGACAGATGAAACAGGTCACTTCGTTGAACCATGACTGCTCCTTTCGCTCGTAAAAAATATTAGGCATTTGCGAAACTATTTAATCATCGGGCTACCTGGCTGTGGCACAGTGGTATTCTGGTCAAGCTGCTCCGATTGCCCGGCGGTGTCTCGCTGTTTCTTCAGCCTTGGCTCGATGTGTCCTTCAGTCCCTTTGCACACATAGCCTGCGGCTTTCAGTTATGACATGAGAATCGATATCAATTCGCTCGCACTTCGCCGGACAAAAGTCGCAGTTGACAGATACCACTATGCCCACAGCCGTTAGCCCTGCGTAATATACTATTTGCGAAACATTTTAGTAGGTAAATGGAGCATGTGCGCACTATCAACCCAGAGGTAGAAGTAGCAGCGCGAGCAAAGGCGTGTCTGATTTTGCTGCCTTTGCACGATGGAGAGGAGACTCGTAACTCGTGGAAGCCTTTGCTGAACACGAGTTAGGTTTTTTCGAGGCTCAGCGGAATGATTCGTGCAATGAAAGCAAAACAGACCTGCTTGCGGGAGCTGCAACCTCTTAACAACGTGCTTGCATGACCCAAAACCTGGAAAAATAGTTTCGCAAACGCCTACGATATTATAGGGAATATTATAGAAAGAACAGGAATGGCTGTCAATGGACAGGACAGGTGTGAGTTGCTGTTTTCTATAGTTTCGTATATCATGTGCCATATGCCGGTTTGCAGAATGGAGAACTGAAAAAAAGCAGGTTGACAAAGGTCGTGGACTATTTGTTGCGGCGGTAATAAATAAAAAAGCAGAAAGGATCATAAATGCCGTGGATGAGTGGTGCTTGTTGTCTTTTTTGTTTTGCAAAATAAATTTGTGAAAAAAATGTGAATTATTAGCACTCTATATTGACGAGTGCTAATTTGCGGAGTATAATACATAACATAAGGGAAGATCCTTTTGATATACATTTATGCGCATCGTGAAAGGAGAAATTTTTATGAACATTCAGAAATTTACTCAGAAATCAATCGAAGCAGTCAATGACTGCGAGAAATTGGCATACGAATATGGAAATCAGGAAATCGAACAGGAGCATTTGTTAGTCGCATTGCTGCATCAGCCGGACGGACTTATCCCGAAATTGATCGAGAAGATGGAGATCCAACTGACACATTTTACAAACAATGCGGAGAACAGGCTGGCTGCACGTGTAAAGGTGAGCGGCGGGCAGGTCTTTATCGGAAAAGACTTAAATCAGGTATTGATTCATGCGGAGGACGAGGCAAAGGCGCTCGGCGATGAGTATGTGTCCGTAGAGCATCTGTTTCTGGCACTGTTGAAATATCCGAATAAGGCAATGAAGGAGCTGTGGAAGGAGTACGGCATCACGAGGGATCGGTTTTTGACAGCATTGTCTACTGTGCGTGGCAACCAGCGTGTGACGACCGATAATCCGGAAGCGACTTACGATACATTGGAAAAATACGGCTACGATATGGTGGAGCGGGCGAGAGACCAGAAACTCGATCCGGTTATCGGACGAGATGAGGAGATCCGGAATGTCGTGCGTATCCTGTCACGAAAGACGAAAAACAATCCGTGTCTGATTGGCGAGCCGGGTGTCGGTAAGACCGCAGTTGTGGAAGGTCTGGCACAACGTATCGTCAAAGGCGATGTCCCTGAGGGACTGAAGGATAAAAAGCTGTTTGCGTTGGATATGGGTGCATTGGTAGCAGGTGCGAAATACCGTGGCGAGTTTGAGGAGCGTTTAAAAGCGGTACTTGATGATATTAAAAATTCCGACGGACAGATCATTCTCTTTATTGATGAGCTTCACACGATCGTCGGAGCAGGAAAAACAGACGGTGCGATGGATGCCGGACAGCTGTTAAAGCCGATGCTGGCACGCGGTGAACTGCATTGTATCGGTGCGACGACACTGGATGAGTATCGTGAATATATTGAAAAGGATGCAGCACTGGAGCGTCGTTTCCAGCCGGTTATGGTTGAGGAACCGACTGTGGAGGATACGATCTCGATTTTGCGTGGTTTAAAGGAACGCTACGAGGTCTTTCACGGAGTTAAGATTACAGACGGCGCGCTTGTTTCGGCTGCCGTATTGTCCAACCGTTATATCAGTGACCGTTTCCTGCCTGATAAGGCGATTGATCTGGTCGATGAGGCGTGCGCACTGATTAAGACAGAGCTGGATTCCATGCCGGCGGAGCTTGATGAGCTGAATCGTAGGATCATGCAGCTACAGATTGAGGAAACTGCGCTGAAAAAGGAGACCGACCGGCTGTCCGCAGAGCGTCTGGCGAATCTGCAAAAGGAACTGGCAGAGCTCAAGGATGAGTTCTCAACACAGAAGGCACAGTGGGAAAACGAGAAAGCATCGGTCGAAAAGGTACAGAAGCTGCGTGAGGAGATCGAGCAGGTCAAAAATGACATCAAGACCGCACAGCAGAAGTATGATCTGGAAAAAGCTGCAGAGCTGCAATATGGTCGGCTGCCGCAGTTACAGCAGCAGCTCGATGTCGAAGAGCATACGGTAAAAGATAAAGATCTGTCACTTGTCCATGAAAATGTCAGTGAGGAAGAAATAGCGAAGATTATTTCGCGCTGGACAGGTATTCCGGTAGCGAAACTGAACGAGTCTGAGCGCAATAAGACACTGCATCTGGACGAAGAACTGCATAAGCGAGTGATCGGACAGGATGAGGGTGTGACACGTGTCACAGAGGCGATCATCCGTTCTAAAGCGGGTATTAAAGACCCGACAAAGCCGATCGGCTCTTTCCTGTTTTTAGGACCTACAGGTGTAGGTAAAACAGAGCTGGCAAAGGCATTGGCGGCGAGCCTGTTCGATGATGAGACAAATATGGTACGTCTGGACATGAGCGAGTATATGGAGAAGCATTCAGTATCCCGTCTGATCGGAGCTCCTCCCGGATATGTCGGATATGAGGAGGGCGGTCAGCTCACAGAGGCTGTGCGCAGAAAACCGTACTCTGTGGTACTGTTTGATGAGGTAGAAAAAGCGCATCCGGATGTGTTCAATGTGTTGCTCCAGGTATTGGACGACGGACGAATCACAGACTCACAGGGTCGTACCGTGGACTTTAAAAATACAATTCTGATCATGACATCAAACATAGGCGCACAGTATCTGCTCAATGGCATTGATGAGAACGGCAATATCACACCGGAGGCAGAGGCAGCTGTGATGGGTGAGTTAAGAAGTGCTTTCCGACCGGAGTTTTTGAACCGGTTGGATGAGACGATCCTGTTCAAGCCTTTGACGAAGAAAGATACGAGTGGTATTGTAAGACTATTGCTCGCAGATCTGAACAGCAGACTGGCAGACCGAGAACTGACAGTCGCGCTTACACCGGAGGCAGAGAATTTTGTTATTGATCAGGCATACGATCCGGTATACGGAGCGCGTCCGCTCAAGCGTTACCTGCAAAAAACGGTGGAGACTCTGGCTGCGAAACTGATTCTGGCAGATGAGGTCGGTGCCGGAGATACGATAGAGATTTATGTAAACGGAGATGCGCTGGCAGCAAGGCGCGCCGGTGCATAAAAGGATTGCAAAAAATCCGGATAAAAAGTTCCGGATGAAAAATTAAGAACGCAACAGATAGAAAAGATAAAAAACGCCAGTTCCGGCAAATGCCGGTGCTGGCGTTTTTTGAGTGTGGCAGGGGTCTGGCGTGATTTTTGCTTGACAAAATTTTAGGGGGGGGGAGACTACTATATAATAGTAGAAGGGGACGGTTAGTCTCAAAATAAGGAGGAGATAGTGTTGAAAAACAAAAAGAGGATTGTAGCACGTGCACTTGCGGCAGCACTTGCCTTTAGTACTGTATTTGGCATTTCTGCACCGACAGATGTATATGCTGCAACAAAAACAGTTACAGTATCTACGCAGAAGGATTTGAATGCGGCATTGAAAGATAATAAGATAAAAAAAATTATTATCAAAAGCCCGTCAAAAAAGTCATTTACGATTAAAAAGGGATCTTATAAGAAAAAGACTCTGATTGTGAATGGCGCAAAGCTGAATGTGACGAATGCAGGAAAATTCCAGTCCATCACAATCAAGGATGCTTTGAAGTATACCGAGGCTGCAAAGAATAATGCAGTTAAAGTGACCGATGACAAGCTTAGTCTGGTTATAGAAAGTAATGCGGTCGTTCGTTCGGTTGAGCTGGCAAAAACCGGCGCAAAGGATTCACTGGTAGTGGATGGCACGTTGAAAGCATTAAATATTACAAAAAAATCAGATGTAACATTAAAAGGTGATACACAGAAGGCTGTACCTGTAACGGTGAATGCAAAGGACTCAACGGTCTCAAGCCAGATAAAGGTCAAAATAGAGACATCCGTTGATTTGAAGGCAGAGTTCGGCGCGGGTGCGGAAGGTTCAAAGATTACATGTGCGGCAGACGGAATAAAGCTGGATGTCACAAACAATTCAGGTGCATCTGTTTGGATTACCGATAAAACGGGTAACATAACCGAGGTCAAGGCGGGAGAATCCTTTAATAATAAGGACGGCGCTGACAAAGGCGATTCTGATAAAGATACCGGAAAGGATGATAAGAAGGATGATCAGACATCGTCAACAGGCGGCGGTGGCTCAACAGGCGGTGGTTCTTCGTCGGGAGGATCTTCAAATGCGGGCTCCTCTACGATATCAGGAAGTACATTTGCAGCCACGATAGCATCTGTATCAAAAAATGATTCACAGAATGCTTATATTGTAGATCTTGATAAAAATGTAACGGGTGATGTGAATGCAACGTTTAGTCAGGCGGGCGAGCTCATCATCAATTTCGGCAATCACACCATTTCGGGATCATTTAAGATCGAAGCACCCAATGCAGATTTTATCTACTTCAATGATAATGGCATTGGTGTAAACGGAGCGACTGTGACAGGTGATTTTGAAGTGAATGCACCGAAGGCTCATGTGGAAAATCAGGTGAGCGTCAATGGAACAACAAAGATTCATGAAGTTAGCGGCAGCACCTATTGGATGTTTGACAAGTCTGCCAGATTTGAAGTATATGGTTCTGGAAAGATTCAGTTTGCAAACAATGTGGTGAATCCGCCGAAAGTCGATATAAAAACAGAAAAAACTGTAACTCTGGCTGGCGCTATCGACAAAGTCGAAGTTCAGGTTGATGCGGCAAAGCTTGATATTGCGCAGGACACGGCAATCGGAGAGGTGATCATTCCGGAGGGAAAGAAGGATACCGTGATTTCCGGAAATGGAAAGATCGAAACGATTGATGCATCCGCTCCGGTCACGGTATATGCGAATGTGGATCATGCAGTCGTGAATAATGATGCGGCAGAAATTGCTGTCACTGGAAGTGCAGTCGTTTCAAATGTGACGGTAGCTTCCGATGTGAAGAACGTGAAAGTCAGTGGAAAGGTGACGGCTATAGATGTATCAAATGCAGGAAATGATATTGTTATCACGAGTGATTCAAATGCAAAGATTATTGTGAAAGACGAGGAGCAGGCAAATGCAATCATCAGCAATGAAGCAAATGCAGGCATTAAGGATCAGGTTGTCTATGTAACCGGAATTTCAGTAACATATGCGGATGGATTTAGCAGCAGCATTGCGCTTCCGGTCGGGGAGGAACTGGATTTAGATGACTACAAGCTTACCGTGACTGACAGCAAGCAGGGATCAGTTACAATTCCTGTTACCAAAGCGATGCTGAAGGATGCAAACTATGTTTTAACAGCTGCTGGCAAGGCTGCAGTGTATGTGACATATGCCGGAAAAGAAGAGTTGCTTACAACCATTACTTACATGGATAAAGATGTTGTCACATTGACAAGTACGGTTGGTCAGAAGGAGATTATGGTCAATGGAGACGGTGATTATTTCGATGCATATACAATCGGTGTAGAATATTTTGATAATAATGGTCTGGCAAATGTGATAAAAGCAACATCAAAGTATGGAATGGACATTCGTTTTCAGTATAAACCATTGAAGGATGATGGTGACGACAGTTGGACGGAGGGTCTGCCGACCACGGCTGGTAATTATGTGATTTATGCATATACATCAGATTCGGAACAGTGTTTTGGTGGTGCAGCAGCGATATGGATCTTTTCATCTGCTGATAAGGATTATTTTGTATTTGATGAAAGCAAGATACCAAGCGATATTGCATCAGATGTTACGGTTTCAAACGTAAACAATAATGTTCCGAGTAGTAATTGGCCGGTAGAACTGGCATCGCTTCGCTTTGGCAAGGACAGCTTTACTCAGGCGAAACTCAAGTCTATATTAGACAGTGCGGTTTCGACGCATAATAAGGCGCAGATTACCTATAAATATTTTGCACAGGGTGCGGTAGGCAGTGCCTGTGTCAGAGATGGTTTGCCGGCTGTCCCGGGTGCGTACTGCGTCCGGCTCAACGGAACCGATCAGTGGGGCAACGAGGCGAGTGCCAACATTTACGTGAATTGTGAAGGCGTGCAATTTGCGGTAGTAAATGCAACGATCTCAGGCAGGGAACTCCGCGTAGTTACGGATGAGGCGTTTTCAGTAAATCCTGACTTTGTAGACTATGTGAGATATCGTTCAACAATTACACAGGGCACAGGTGATAAAGTCACCGTGGAGCTTCGTGAAGGCTGCATGGATCAGTGTGACATTATAGAGATTCCGCAGGGCACGGCTTATGCGATATCTATTCAGTCCGGCAGCAAACAGTTGTCTATTTCGGATTGCAGGATTATTGCAGTAAAAGAATTGGTTGTTTCAAGTGACGGCTGGCATGAAACCGGAGACGTATATGGAGGTTCTGATTGGCCGACTGAAAAGGGACGTTATAGAATTGTAGTTTGTGTAACAGAGGATACTGCGGATAACACCTGCGAGACATGGTGCTCATTCTGTATTGAGATCAAATAAAACTGATTTATCGAAAGACCCTGAAGGCAATGATATGCTTTCAGGGTCTCTTTTTGGCTGTCAGACCACCTGCGAAACTTCAACAGGCATACTATTTAATCAGTTCCATCCGGAATCTGCCGCCCCTCAACATTCATGGTAAACTTATCACGACAGATCAGGTCGGACACTCTGACAAATTCATAGCCTTTGTCCTGCAAAGTGGTGATGAGTTCATCGAGTGCCTGCGCGGTGTATTTGGCACCATTGTGGCACAAAATGATCGAACCGTTGCCAAGATGCTTGTGGTTCGTGACGGTGTCAACGATTGAAGAGACACCGTAGTCCTTCCAGTCGAGCGAATCGACATCCCATTGGATGCTGTAGTAGCCGAGCGAGGATGCGGTCTGGACAACCTCGTTGGAATAATCGCCATAGGGAGGACGGAATAAAAACATTTCATAACCCGTGAGATTTTTTACTTTTTCGTGCACCAAGGTGAGCTCCTCGCGCATCTGGTCCGTAGATAACTGGCTCATATTTTTATGGTTTTCACTGTGGTTGCCCAGATCATGTCCGTCCGCTAAAATCGCTTTTACATCGTCGGGATAGGACTCCACCCAGCCGCCGGTCATAAAAAATGTGACATGGACATTGTGCTTTTTGAGCGTGTCAAGGATCTGGCGCGTGTCCTCATTCCCCCAGGCAGCATCAAATGTCAGTGCGATCTGCGGTTTGTCTGTCTGGACGCAATAGATCGGCAGGTCGCGGCCGTTGACGGAGGTGGAGACACTGACGATTCCCGGCAGATAGTAACAAGCGCCCGCTAACAGCACACAGATACAGAGTGCCAGCGCAGTGAGCTTGATTTTTATAGGGTTGATATGTATGTGCTTTTGGGTGTTCGTATGCATAAGAATTCTCCCTAAATGGTTTGCTTCTGTTTCAAGTATATGAGAGAATGTAGGAAATATTTCGTAGCTCTTTATTTTTTGTACAAAATTGCCGATGAAAATATACAGATAATAGATAAGGTTCACTGGGTGCAGAAAACGACCGCATCCGCATATAAGACAGGGAGGTAACAATATGAGTATGATTATGACCGCAAACAGTCTGACAAAACGGGCGTATTCGGGAAATACTTTGTTCAGGGATGAAAATTACAGAAAAAACCGGAAGGGGCATGATCTGGTCAGTGCAGACCGGAAAGCGCTTTCGCGTGCGCTGGATCAACTGGGAACGCTGGACTTTGATACAGAAGAACAGACGGATGCGAAAAATATTTACAACACGATCACTTCCTATTTAGATGTGTATAATAACGCAGTCAGCTCCACGACAAATTCCGGCAAATCGCAGATCGAGCGCATCGGAAAACAGATGCGTGCGCTGATGAAAGAGTACGATCAGGAGCTCTCTGATATCGGCATCGACATCAAGAGTGACGGAACTGTCAAGATCAATACGACGGAGTTAAAGAAGGCGACGACTGTCAAAGTCGCAAAGGTATTCGGAAATGATGAGTATATCAGTGACATGAGCCGTCTGATGAAAAGACTCAGAAATCAGGTTAATCGCTATATGACGGGTGATACAGCTGCGGGTACAACTGCAAAGAAACAGACGGATACGACAAAAAACAGTGCGCTTGAGTCTGAAACTGTTGGCAGCAACTTGAATTTATATGCTTAAACATTTATAATAAAACTGTTCCGGATCAGTCGGTCACGGAGCACCTACAACAGTTAAGACATTGATTGGGAGATAACAACATGAAGAAAAGATGGATAGCTGCGCTGACAGCAATGATGATCATGGCGACTGCGATCGTTCCGCAGTCTGTGACGGTGAAAGCAGCCGGAGTGGTTGAGGAGACGACGATGGTCGGCGCGACAACGTCGGCTGGCGTAGAGAAGGATTCTGACGCGGATGGTGTGAGTGATAATGGATATGTTTATCAGGCAAATGGTACGACCGCGACGATCACTTCCTATAGAGGTACAGCGACCACGCTGACTGTGCCACTGCGGATCGAGGTGGGTACGACGACCTCTGGTTCGGGTACAACGGCGACGACAACGACGTATGATGTAACATCGATCGGCAGCGCCGCGTTTGCAGGCAATGCAGGGCTGAAAACTGTTACAATGCAGGGTGGAACGTCGGCGAGCGGCAGTAGCAGCAGCTCCACGACTGCGGCAGTCGGCTTGCAGACGATCGGTGACCGGGCGTTTTTTGGGTGTCCTTCACTGACGACTGTTACGATTCCGGCGACAGCAACCTTAATTGGCAGTCAGGCGTTCAGCGACTGTCCGGCACTTACGGCACTGAACGTGACCGCAGGTAACCAGCGCTACATTTCAAATGATGGCGTGTTATATGAATATGTAGGATATAATGCGGGTGTGGTAGGCACTTACAATACTTATACATTGATGCAGTATCCATCCGGAAAAACCAGCACTGCTTTTACCGTGCCGGCGGCGATTGCCAGCCGTCTGACATCGATCGGACAGGGTGCATTTGCCGGAGCACAGTCATTGACGAGTGTGACTTTGCCGGAGACGATCGAATCGCTCGGTGTGGAGGCGTTTCGCAACTGTAGTGCACTGACCTCTATCACGATCCCGTCCAAGGTGACCAGTATTCCGTCCTATGCGTTCAGCGGATGCAGCGCATTGGCATCAGTCACCATCCCGTCTACCGTGACGAGTATCGGGGACAGCGCATTCCAGAACTGCTATGCACTCGGTACGATCACATTGCCGGAAAAGCTGACGACGATCAGCAATAATACGTTTTACGGATGCAGCAAGCTCTCGGATGTCACAATCCCGATGGGCGTGACCAATATCGGAGCGACATCGTTTGCTTATTGTACCGGACTGGTAAAGATCACGATTCCTTCGAGTGTGACGTCGATCGGTGCAAATGCCTTTTTAGGAGTCAACGGATTGACGATATACTGTCACAGCGGTTCCGCGGCAGCAAACTATGCTTCAAGCAACAAGATCGGAGCAGTTATGACCTATACGGTGCGTTTCCTCTCCGATACCGGAACATTGTTAAAATCGGAGGAAGTCGTGTATGGATCGTCAGCGACTGCACCGGCGATGCCCGAACGCCCCGGCTACAAGCTGGAGTGGAGCAGCAGCTTTAATAATGTCATGAGTGATCTGTCTGTCACGGCAGTTTACAAGCGTGTCTACACCGTGACATTTATCGACAAGTACAGAAATAAGACAGCGACCGTGGAGGTTGAATACGGACAGAGTGCTACAGCACCGAAGTGGACAATGAGCGGTTATACACTCAAATGGGACAAAAATTTCTCCAACGTGACCGGGGATCTGACGGTCTATGCGTCATGGAGAGATCCCAGAAACGGATTCACGATTGATAAAAATACGAAAAAGCCCGAGAAGGTAGATACCGAGCTGATCAAGGGAACAGTCACGTATCGCGTGACGAATGCGAATGTACAGAATCCCGCTGTCTGCTATGTGTCCAATTCCAATACGGAGGCACATACCGTGGTGATCCCAAAGACAGTGACGATCAATGGCGTCAAGTACCGGGTAGCGAGCATTGGGGATGAGGCATTTAAATCCAGTGCAAACCTGACGACACTCACGATCGGCGCGAATGTGACAAGCATCGGCGCAAAGGCATTTTTCAGATGTAAAAAGCTCAGCACCGTAAAGATTACTTCCAAGAAGCTCGGAACGATTGGAGACAAGGCATTCTACGGCATCAGAAACAATGCAGTGTTCTCTGCATATCGATCCAAGCTCACTAATTATCAGTCCAAGCTGAAAAGCTCCGGAATCAATACGACGATCCGGCTGAAAGCGATCGGCTAGACGGGGGATACAGGAGGCTGACATGAGAACGACAGAAAAACAATATGCCATGCCAATGAAAATAATGGCAGTATTATTGCTGTGTCTTGGACTGCTGCTCGGCTGGATGGCGTTTGGGTCATCACCTGCGGCGGCTGCAGATACCAGCGATATTATGTTGAATGGACATGCACTCGATACCGAAACCTCGGTAAAGGGTGGCTATACGGATTCCAATGATGTAGGATTTATCTTTTACTATCAGGTTTATGGCGATGAAAGTAACTATGAGGTAGCGATCAGCGGTTACAGCTATTCCGGCAGCACCGGTGTGGAGCTGAGACTGCCGACACAGATTCAGGAGGAGGGCCAGACACAGGCATATACCGTCGTCGGCGTAAACGGTGATGTATTTGCGAACTGTCCGTACATTTCTGGTGTGACGTTCGGATCGACTTACCGGTTTGTCGGAGCGGAGGCGTTTATGGGCTGCCCGCTGACGACGATCAGTTTTAATCATAACGGCGCGATGCGCACGCTCAATGACCGTGCATTTTACCGGTGTAAGCAGCTGGTGAATGTGACGATTCCGGCGAGTGTGACCTCGATCGGAACCGGTGTGTTTGCGGATTGTACCGCATTAAACGCGATCACTGTAGTAAACGGTAATCAGAAATACTGCGCGGTTGGCGGCGTACTGTATACGATGAGCAAGGATGTGCTCGTCCAGTGGCCGGCAGCACTGACAGTTGGAAACTCGATCGACGGCAGTTGTACGATCGGCTCTGCCGAGTGCCCGGTGCGTGTGATCGGTGACAAGGCATTTGAGGGCTGTATTTATCTGAATAAAATCACGGATATGTACGAGACTGTAACGACGATCGGTGAGCAGGCATTTTATAATTGCAGCAATCTTTACGAGGTAAAGATCCCGTCAACGGTTGTGACGATCGGCAGACAGGCATTTTACGGATGCGCTGCCGGACTGGTCATTAAGTGTGACAAAAATTCGGCTGGCGAGAACTATGCGAAAAACAACGGTATTTCCACCAGTGTAACATGCAGGGTTCGTTTTTATGACGGATCATCACTGGTCAAGACCGAGGAAGTCACGGCGGGCGGCTCAGCGAGTGCTCCGGTATTGAATGAGCGCAGCGGTTATACGCTCACATGGGATAAGGATTATACGAATGTCCAGCAGAATCTGGATGTGTATGCTTCATGGAAACAGAACTTTACGGTTACATTTAAGGATGCATACAGTGGACAGGTGACGGAGGTAACCTCTTATTATGGCGGTACGGCGACTCCGCCGGTATGGACGCGCACAGGCTACAAGCTCGGCTGGGATACAACGGCATACACGTATGTCACGAAAAATCTCACGGTCAATGCGGTGTGGCTCGTGTCGATGACAGATACACCGATCACGGAGGATGCACCTGAACTCGGTGATACCCGCACGATTAACTACATCACTTATCAGGTGATCAAGACCACAGCTTCAGACCCGCGTGTGTGTGCGGTCGGCTGCACGAAACAGACCTTGACAACGCTTACGATTCCGGATAGGATTACTTTTGGAGGCGTGAGTTACCGCGTGACCAGAATCGGTAAAAATGCATTCCGGGATATGCCAAAGCTGAATACGCTGACAATGGGAAAAAATGTGATGAAGATTGAGCGGGCAGCATTTTATCATTGCCCGAAGCTCAAAACGATCACGGTCAGCAGTAAAAAGATCACAAGCATCGGAGAAAAGGCTTTCAGCAAAATCTATGTGAAAGCAAAGGTCAATGTGCCGAATTCAAGTGTGAAAAAGTATAAAAAATACCTTTTGGATGCAGGATTAAGCACATACGCAAAGGTTTATTGACAGACCTGAAAAGGAGGCAGACAAAATGAATACGGTATTATTGTTATTTGCAGGAATATTATTGATCGTCATTATCGCGGTCGTTGTCGTTGTTTCGGCAGTGTCCGGCGCGACAGCTGCAGTCGTGGCTGATGAGGAAAATGGAGAGGACGAATAATGGGAAACGAGATAAAGGATAAGGCACAGAGCAAACTGGCGAAGCTGTTGCTTGTGAGTTATGCAATGCGCAAGGTGTCCTATATGATTCGTATTCTGGCGGGCGGATATCTGGTCTATCTGATGTATCAGTTGTTTGCGGAGTCCGGTGCGAGCGGAGAAGAACTGACACCGGTTATGATCATTGCGGGAGTCGTTATGATCATGGCAGGCATCTATTTTGTGATTGGCGGTTTGTATGCGATCATCAATGGTATCTATGATGAAAACGATCCGGCGAAGCTGGACGCGATCGAATCCGAAGATACACCGGATGATGAGAAACCGGTAGAAGAATCTGCGACAGAAGAATAAAATAATAAAGAAAACCGGAGGCATGTCGTATGTCTCCGGTTTTTTGCTAAGCAGAAAGCCCTGATCTTAATACGGAACGCCCAGACGCTCGAACAGCTTTTTCAGGGAAGCCATCTGCAAAATGAGAATCATGCTGCTCTTGATCTCGGTGTCTGCGATAAACATGCTCTCGTCGATGTAAATGACCTGCTGGCCGATCGAATCAAAGCGGCTGGCAGCCTTTTGTAATACGTCTTCCACCGTGCCGAGATAGTCGATGGGCGGAGTAATGTTGATAAACGTATCCGTGAGTCTGGCAAGTGCATTGGCATAAGAGGCAGTCGTGATATTGCTTGTCTCTTTGACTGCTGACAAATCCATGTCGCTGATATCGGCGAGCGAATGGATCTCTTTCGGATAAAAGGTATTTACAATCCGCGATGCAAACTCAGGCAGTACGACGTGGAGCATGACACCATCGAGATCCGATTCGAGACCGAGTGCCAGTCCGATGACCTCCAGATCTTTTCCTCCGAGGTACTGGGCTGCGTTTTCATAGTTGATCACACTGATGTTCGGAATCTCAATATCTACCGGAATGTTCAGCATCGCAGAAAGGGAGGTCACAGCATTACCGGAGCCGATATTTCCGACCTCGCGCAGCGCGTCCAGATGCAGAGTGTTGAGTTCTGAGATATTGTTAAATGCCATAGTTTTGTCTCCTGATCTGTAAATTGTGAATACATGTGTAAAATTAAGAACTATTTACTATTATACATGTGATTTCTGCCCTTGACAACAACAAAAAATCCATTTACCATAGAACTATTGTAATTAATGTAAGAGAGCATTTGTTTATAAGGAAGGACATAGACATGAGTAAAGAACTTGCCAAAACTTACGATCCGAAGGGCATAGAGGATCGTCTGTACCAGAAATGGGAAAACAACGGTTATTTTCATGCAGAGGTAGACTGGTCTAAAAAGCCGTTTACAATTGTGATGCCGCCGCCCAATATCACCGGACAGCTGCATATGGGACATGCACTGGACAATACGATGCAGGATATCCTCATCCGTTACAAGCGTATGCAGGGCTACAACGCACTGTGGCAGCCCGGAACAGATCACGCATCGATCGCCACGGAGGTCAAGGTTATCCAGTCGCTCAAGGAGCAGGGCATCAACAAGGCGGATCTGACACGTGATGAGTTCCTGGAGAAATGCTGGGACTGGCGCGAGGAGTACGGCGGACGTATCGTGAAGCAGCTGCGCAAGCTCGGCTCATCCGCAGACTGGGAGCGTGAGCGTTTCACCATGGATGAGGGCTGCTCGCGCGCAGTCGAAGAAGTATTTACAAGGTTATATAAAAAGGGATGGATCTATAAGGGTTCCCGTATTGTCAACTGGTGTCCGGTCTGCAAGACCTCGATTTCGGATGCTGAGGTAGAGCATGAGGAACAGGATGGATTTTTCTGGCATATCAACTATCCGGTAGTCGGTGAGGAAGGACGTTTCGTAGAGATCGCGACGACCAGACCGGAGACTCTGTTCGGAGATACGGCAGTCGCTGTCAATCCGGATGACGAGCGCTATCAGGATATTATCGGAAAAACCTTATTACTGCCGACGACCGGACGCGAGATTCCGGTGATCGCAGATGCCTATGTGGATAAGGAATTCGGAACTGGATGTGTGAAGATCACGCCGGCACATGACCCGAACGACTTTGAGGTTGGAAAGCGCCACAATTTAGATGCGATCGTTGTTATCAATGATGATGCGACGATGAATGAAAAGGCAGGAAAATATGCGGGCATGGATCGCTATGAGTGCCGGAAAGCGCTCGTTGCAGACCTTGAGGAGATGGGACTGCTCGTAAAGATCGTACCTCATTCCCATAATGTTGGTACACATGACCGCTGCCATACGACCGTAGAGCCGATGATCAAGCAGCAGTGGTTCGTCAAGATGGACGAGATGATCAAGCCTGCGGTAGAGGGCGTGAAAAACGGCGAAATCAAGCTGTTGCCGTCCCGTATGGACAAGACCTATTTCAACTGGACAGACAATATCCGCGACTGGTGTATCAGCCGTCAGCTCTGGTGGGGACACCGGATTCCGGCATGGTACTGTGATGACTGTGGTGAGATGGTCGTATCCGTAGAGAATCCCGGTGTATGCCCGAAGTGCGGATGTAAGCATATGACACAGGACCCCGATACGCTCGATACATGGTTTTCGTCGGCCCTCTGGCCGTTCTCTACGCTGGGCTGGCCCGAAAAGACCGAAGATCTCGATTATTTCTATCCGAACGATGTGCTCGTGACCGGATACGACATCATTTTCTTCTGGGTCATCCGAATGATCTTCTCGGGATATGAGCAGATGGGCAAAGCGCCGTTCCACACCGTATTATTCCACGGTCTGGTACGTGATTCGCAGGGGCGCAAGATGAGTAAATCACTCGGAAACGGTATCGATCCGCTCGAAGTCATTGACAAATATGGTGCAGACGCACTCCGGCTGACACTGATCACAGGCAATGCGCCCGGAAATGACATGCGTTTCTACTGGGAGCGCGTGGAGGCTTCCCGCAATTTTGCCAATAAAGTATGGAATGCATCGCGCTTTATTATGATGAATCTTGAGGGTATGACTGTCACGGAGCCTTCTGCGGAGGAACTGCACCCGGCAGATAAGTGGATTTTGTCGAAGGTCAATACGCTGGCAAAGGATGCCACAGAGAATATGGATAAGTTCGAACTCGGTATCGCCGTACAGAAGGTCTATGATTTTATCTGGGACGAGTTCTGTGACTGGTATATCGAGATCGCAAAGGTGCGTACTTATAAAAAGGACGAAGATCCGGCATCCGCAAATGCGGCGCTCTGGACACTTCAGACCGTGCTGACGAATGCGCTCAAGCTGTTACATCCGTATATGCCGTTTATCACGGAGGAGATTTTCTGCACCTTACAGAGCGAGGAAGAGACGATCATGCTTTCAAAATGGCCGGAGTACCGCGCAGACTGGAATTTCCCGGCAGAGGAAGCTGCGATCGAGCACTGCAAGGATCTGGTTAAGGCAGTGAGAAATGTGCGTACACAGATGGATGTACCGCCTTCGCGTAAGGCAAAGCTGATTATCGTATCGGAAAATGCCGCTGTGCGTGAGGTGTTTGAGGCAAACCGCGAGGTATATGTTAATCTGGCATTCACAAGTGAGATCTGCGTGCAGGCAGACAAGAGTGGTGTCGGTGAGGATGCGGTATCAGCCGTTATTCCGGATGCAGTCGTTTATCTGCCGCTGGAGGATCTGGTTGATTTTGAAAAGGAAAAGGAGCGTCTGCTCAAGGAAAAAGACCGTCTGGAGAAGGAGCTGGAGCGTTCTCGCAAGATGCTCGGAAACGAAAAGTTTGTGAGCAAGGCACCGGCAGCCAAGATTCAGGAGGAGAAGGACAAGCAGGCAAAGTATGAGCAGATGATGGCTCAGGTGATGCAGCGTCTCGGGCAGATGGCATAGGATATTTTTTTAGACAGGAATTGTTTCCATAAAATTTCCACAGAATAGAAAAAAAATTGCAAAAAAAGAGCGATTATTGTATACTAGAATAAAGTATATGATAGTCGCTTTTTTGCGTGGCAGGAAGTTTGTCTCGCAAAAATGTTTAGGGAGGGAGGTGCAGCTTATGCCATTACCGATGCCAAGTGTGAGAATTACAGATGATTGTATGGAGGCATATATGACTGTTTATCCGACCGGAACACCGGAGAATTATACGGTGGAATATCTGGCGGACATTTTGCACCTGAACCATATCAAAATCGGGATTATGCAGGAGATGCTGCAGGCGATTGTCAACCAGCATATCTACAATAAAGAGGTGCTTGTCGCGAAAGGCAAGGCGGTACAGCCGGGGCAGGACGGATACTTTGAGTATATGTTTGAGACCGACCTGTCACAAAAGCCGATCGAGAACGAGGACGGAACGGTGGATTATAAAAATATCAAAATGATTGAGCTTGTCAGCGAGGGACAGGTGATTGCGGTTTATCATGCCAGCACTGCAGGAACGAATGGCTATAACTTACAGGCGCAGTTTCAGATGGCAAAGCGTGGGATCGAGCTGCCACCGCTTAGGGGTACCGGCTTTCAGCGGATGGAGGATGGCATCACTTATCAGGCGACCGTCAGCGGCAAGATCACAGAGATCAACAACCGTGTGAATATCTTTCCGGTGCATGAGTTGTTTGGGGATGTCGATCTGAGCAGCGGAAATATTGAGTTTAACGGCGATGTCATCATACACGGAAATGTGCTGGACGGTATGTCGGTCAAGGCAAGCGGAACGGTCACGGTGGATAAGGTTGTTGAATCGGCTTATATCGAGGGCAGAAAAGGTGTGATCCTGCGAGGCGGAGTGCTTGGCAGAAATGGGGCGACGATTCGCTCTAAGGGAAATATTGCGGCGTTGTTTTTTGAATATGCGGATGTGGAGGCTGCCGGAGACATTGAGGGAGAGTATTTTCTGGACAGCCGAGTGTATGCGGGCGGAAGGATCAATTTATCCGGCAAAAAGGGCTGTATCGTAGGCGGCAAAACACATGCGGTGCGTGGCATTGATGCCTACGAGGTGGGCAATGTTGCCGGGTCGAACACGGAGGTTTCCGTTGGCGTGAGTCAGGGTGCGATCGGAGAACTGGCGACACTTGAGCGCCTGCTGAAGGACGAGGAAGCTCAGTTACAGCGTATTGAGGAAGGACTTGTGCAGTTTGAGACGATTATGCGCGAGAAGGGCTGTTCGTTCAGGGATGACCCAAGGCGTATGTCACTAGTCAAACAGAAGATCCGCCTGAGTGCGCAGATTGCGGGAAAAAGAGAACAGCTGTCAACGTTCGAGAAGATGCGTGAGGTATCCGGCAATGCGAGTGTGAAGGTTGTCCGGGCAGTTTATCCGGGAACCCGTATCTGTGTAGATGAACAGTATATACAGGTTAAGGAATTCCAGAAAGCCGTAGAGTTCAAAAAATATATGGGATCAATCGGCATGTTTAATATGGGATATACGGTCAGAAACGATAGCTGATGACTGAATGTCAAATATGTGGTCAAAATATGTGGAATGATGCGATGAAAAAATAGAATTTATAGGGGAATGCTCTTGCAAGGAAGTGTCACTCTGGTATATGATAGTTGCGAACCGGAGTGACATTTTTTCTTTTTTCGTTGGAAGGAACATTGTTTGGAACGGTCAGATGGAGGAAATTATGATAGATTTTGAAGAAGAATTAAAACATTTTCAGCCGAGTGAAGAGATTGAGGATGCAGAGGCTGCGATTTATGAGCATGACATTACGGACATGACGGATATTATGCAGCAGATGATGAGTGAGCTGAAGAGGAAATAAAATGGAATGTTATAATTGTGGAATTATATTGGGCAAAGAGCGCGTCTGCCCGAACTGCGGTGTGGATCTTCGCATGTACCGCAAATTTGTAGGTATTTCGAATTATTTGTATAATATGGCGCTGGCGAAGGCGAAGGAGCGTGATCTCTCCGGGGCGGTCGCAGACCTGCGACTGAGCTTGCAGTACAATAAAGTTAATACAAATGCCAGAAACCTGTTGGGGCTGATCTACTATGAGATGGGCGAGGGTGTAGCGGCTGTCCGCGAGTGGCTGATCAGTAAAGGATACCAGAATGAGGAAAACCGGGCATCCGAATATCTGGAAAAGACGAAAAAGGATCCGGCAGAAAAGGAAAAGATCAACCAGTTGGCGCGCAAATACAATCAGGTTCTCTCCTATTGCAGACAGGACAGCCTTGATCTGGCGGTGATCCAGCTCAAGAAGATCCTGAGTGGCAATGCGCATTTTGTGCGGGGTTGGCAGCTTCTGGCGCTGATTTATATTAAAAATGGCGAACTGGAACTGGCGCGTAAGGCGCTACGCAAGGCGGAGACAATCGATGCCGGCAGTGTGTTGACGGCGCGCTATTATAAAGAGATTTCCCTGCTTGCGCATCAGGGGGCGGGAAAAAAGGCGAAAAAAGCACAGGCGGTCGCTTATCAGAATGGCAATGACACGATCATCCAGCCAAAGCTGCGGGCAGACATCGGATTCTGGGGAATGGCAGCCAATCTGCTTATCGGTGTGGCAGTCGGCGTGGCGATCACATGGTATCTGGTCGTGCCGGGCGTGCGCAAGCAGGCGGTGAGCGATGCGAGTGTGGCGGTCACAGAGGCGAATAACACAATCTCAGACAAAAATCAGACGATTAAGGCACTGGAGGAACAGATCGACGCGCTCAGCGGCGATGTGGAGACGGCGCAGGCGGATATGAAAGACCGGGATGCGGCTGTTTCTGCCAGTGAAGCGCTGTTGACGGCATATGATGCGTACATCAATGAAAATATCGAGCTGGCGGGTGACACTTTGGAGGGCATCGATGAGAAGCTGCTCTCTGACAACGGCAGAAAGATCATCAAAACCCTGCGTGAGCAGGTCAACCAGCAGTACCTCACGAAAGCATATGAGACAGGTATGCAGGCATATAACAGCTACAACAATGAGGAGGCGATCACGCAACTCTCCAAGGTCGTAGCGATGGATGAGGGCTATGATGACGGAAATGCACTGTATAATCTGGCACAGTCATATCGCAAGGTGGAGGACTGGCAGAATGCGATCGACACCTACTCAAAGGTTGTGACACTGTTCCCGGACACCAGTCTTGCCTATAATGCGAGCCGTTATGTGACGCAGATTGAGCCGTTGCTTGACAATGAGAATTAACAACTGAATAAACACATATTCATACAAAAGACACAGTATCAGAAAAACGTGATATTGTGTCTTTTTTTGCCTAAAAAAATCAGAGGAGGATGTAACAATGGAATTTGAGTATGAAACAAAGACGGGGAGCCTGCGCGTGTACACGCCGCGGGAGATCGATGAATGTGCTGCCAGTGAGCTGCGCACGGAGGTGGACATGCTGATTGACAATTATCAGATCCGCAGGCTGATCTTTGATTTTATGAACACCGAGTTTATGGACAGCTCAGGGATCGGTATGCTGATTGGGCGCAGCCGGAAAATGGGCTACAGCGGCGGTTATGTGGAGGCGGATCATCTCAACGAGCGCGTCTGGAAGATCTTTACGCTTGCGGGACTGCCCAAGCTGATCTCGGTTGTAAAGGAGGAAGTGTATGATTAGGCAGCAAGCGCAGGAAATGAGCCTGCGGTTTGATTCTTACCCGGAAAATGAACAGTTTGCGCGGATGGCGGTGACGGCGTTTCTGATGGATCTCAACCCGATGGTTGATGAGATGGCAGACATCAAGACTGCTGTTTCGGAGGCGGTGACAAATGCGATCCTGCACGGCTACGAGGGCGTGATCGGACAAGTTTATCTGGTCTGCAAAAAGCAGGGGGCAGATGTGGCGCTGACAATCACCGATTACGGGAAGGGCATCGAGGATATCGAAAAAGCAAGGGAACCGTTTTTCACGACGAAGCCGGAAGCGGAACGATCCGGAATGGGATTTGCATTTATGGAGGCATTCATGGATGAGGTACATATCGCATCGACACCCGGACGGGGAACGTGCGTGGAAATGAAAAAGCGGTTGCAGCTACCGGTGAGGGAATAGCGATGGAACACACGATGGAACTACTGTTACGTGTGAAGAAAGGTGATGAGGAGGCGGGCGAGCAGCTCGTACGGGAAAATCTCGGACTGGTCGGCAGTGTCGTCAAGCGGTTTGAAAACCGTGGTTATGAGCGGGAGGATCTGTTTCAGATCGGTGTGATCGGACTCATGAAGGCAATCGAAAAATTTGATTTTTCGTATGAGGTGCGGTTTTCTACCTATGCCGTGCCATTGGTGAGTGGCGAGATCCGGAGGTTTCTGCGTGATGACGGGCTGGTTAAGGTGAGCCGGAGCATCAAGGAAAGCGGTTGGCGGATCAGGCGCAGCAGGGAGCGGCTCGAACAGCAGCTTGGCCGCAGTGTGACGTTACAGGAACTGGCGGAGGATGCAGGGCTTTCGATGGAGGAGACCGCGCTGGCGCTCGATGCATCGGAGGAGGTCGCGTCGCTGTATCAGACTGTCTACCAGTCGGACGGCAGCGAATTGTATCTTGTGGACCGGATTGCAGACCATGCACCGCAGGAAGAGCAGCTGTTAAACCGTGTGGCGGTGCAGCAGCTGTTACAGCTCTTGCCGCAGGAGGAACAGAAATTGATCACGCTGCGCTATTTTGAGGGAAAGACACAGACTGCGGTTGCACAGCAGCTGGGCATGACGCAGGTGCAGGTGAGCAGGGAGGAGAAAAAAATATTGTTAAAGCTGCGTGCACTTTATGAAAAACAGTGAATCACGCGGCGGGATATGCTATGATAGAGTAGATAATATGTCTGATAATAGTTTTGCACGCACACAGACAGGGCAGAAGATAAAAAGGAGTTGGACGTATGCAGGCGAGCGAACGTTTTTTTGAAAACAGGGATTGTAAATATTTTCCGTGTCATGCGGGAATGGAAGGACAGCCGTTTAACTGTCTATTTTGCTATTGCCCGATGAATCCGTATGAGGACTGTCCGGGCAATCCGGTGTATCGGGAGACGAAAAACGGACGGAGGATCAAAGTATGTACCGGCTGTACCTTCCCACATCAGGCGGAGCATTATGATGAAATCATGGATTTTCTGCGCAAAAAGCTCTATGAGTGACAGCCGCGTCTCAGGTTTCGCGCTTGGCTTTGCTCAATCCGTCCGTCATATGGCTGCCGCCCTCGAGAAAGCGGGCGCGTTTGACCGAATCCTCGCCATAGCGGTCGCGGATCTGATCGATCGCCGCGTTGAGCTTTGAGAGCTTTTCGGGCGCGGGAGAGCCGGCAGAACCGGAAAAAAGATCCATCTGATGATAGGATTCATCGGTCGTCTTTCCGGCAGAGACACCAAGCAGGCGGATCGGGCTCTGATCCCAGGACTGGTCAAAGAGCAGACATGCCTGCTGATAAATAATCTCGGTGACATTGGTCGGCTCGGACAGGGCGGCCTGATGGGAGGTCGTGCGGAACTCGCAGTCACGGATCGTCACAGTCACATTGCGGATGTAGGTGTGATCGGCGCGCAGTCTTGCGCCGACCGTCTCACACAGGGATAATAATATTTTTTTGGCGCTGTCCGCGTCTGTCACGTTAAAACGGAGTGTAACGGAATTGCCGTAGCTTTTGGCGGCATCACTGACTGCCTGAACCGGAGTCGGATCAATGCCGCGGGCGTGCTCCCACATCGCAAGCCCCTGCTTGCCGAAATGCAGCTGCAGAAGCTCCGGGTCCATGCGCGCGATGTCACCGATTGTATGGATGCCAAGGCTGTGCAGCTTCTGTGTAGAGGAACGCCCGACCAGAAACAGTTCTCCGACAGGCAACTGCCACATTTTCTGCTCGATCTCATCCGAAAACAGCGTGTGCACGCGATCCGGCTTTTCAAAATCCGATGCCATTTTCGCCAGCAGCTTACAATCTGAAATACCGATATTCACCGTAAAGTGCAGTTCCTCGTGAATGCGCTTTTTTAATTGGTGTGCAAAGGCGACCGGATCGCCGTACAGACGGCGCGTGCCGCTCATATCACAGTAAGCCTCGTCAATGCTCGCCTGTTCGACGACCGGGGCGACCTCTTTTAGAATCTCTATAAAAGCGCGCGAGTTGCGCACATATTCATCAAAACGGGGCTGTACGATCACGAGCTGGGGACACTTTTCGAGTGCACGCGCGAGCGGTTCGCCGGTTGTCACACCGTACTTTTTGGAGGGTGTGGATTTCGCCAGTACGATGCCGTGGCGCGTCGTCGGGTCACCGCCGACTGCCGAGGGGATCAGGCGCAGATCGCGCTCTGCGTGGAGCTGCTCCAGCTCATATTTCGCCTGCCAGCTCAAAAATGCAGAATTTACATCTACATGAAAGATCACTCGTTCCGCCACGTGTTGACACCTCCGTCCATTGTCTG
>CALBJL010000178.1 GCA_937893485.1 uncultured bacterium
TCTTTGTAGTTTTCCAAACGGTACACCTCCTGCCATTTATTTTAACCCCATTATACGTGATCCCACCGTCAAAGTACAGACACTGTTATAAAATCAATGCCTGCCGAGCTGCCAGAACGCAATCGCACTCGCCGCAGCGACATTCAGCGAATCCACGCCATGCGTCATCGGGATGCGCACCGTCACATCGCACGCATGAATCGTCTCCTGCGCCAGCCCGTCCCCTTCCGTGCCGAGCACAACCGCCAGACGCTCCTTTTTTGCAAGTTCAGGATCATCCAGACTGACCGAATCATCCCGTAGCGCCATCGCGACCGTACAAAATCCGAGTTTTTTCAACGTCTGCATCCCGTGCGCATCCATGATCGTCCATGGGATCTGGAATACCGTTCCCATACTCACGCGCACCGCCCTGCGATAAAGCGGATCGCTGCATCCTGATGTGCACAACACCGCATCCATGCCAAGTGCCGCTGCAGACCGCATGATCGCACCGACATTCGTTGGATTGACGACATCCTCAAGCACCGCTACACGCTTCGCGCCCTCACACACCGCCTCCACCGACGGCAATGCCCTGCGGTTCATCGCACAGAGCATCCCACGCGTCATCTGAAAACCTCGCATCTGACTGAGTACCGCCGCCGGTGCCACATACACCGGCACATCCGGACACCGTGCGATCAGCTCCCGCTCTGTCTCGTGCAGTGCAGTTTCTTCTATTAAAAAAGAGACCGCTTCATATCCGGCATCGAGTGCCCGCTCGATCACCTTTGGACTCTCCGCCAGAAAAAGCCCCAGCTCCGGCTCGCGGTAGCGAAGCAGCTGCACCTCCGGCAGCCGCACAAAGATATCAAGTCTCGGATCGTTGAAGTCTGTGATTCTGATCATATATTCAGTTACCTGCATTGTATTTTCTCCGTTCCGTTTTCTCATACTGTTACTATAACATTTTCTAAATATATTTCAAATCAGGACTTGGCATTTTCGCATTTTGTGCTAAAATAATGCTCGTAAATTTGATTATGAGAGGAAAACTGACAATGATAAAACTAATCGCTTCAGATATGGACGGTACACTTCTCCCGGAGGGAACGACCGCGATAAACCCGGAGATCTATGATGTCATCCGCGCACTTCAGGCAAAGGGCGTGACCTTTGTCGCCGCCAGCGGACGAAACTATGAAAGTGTAATGGGTGTGTTCAAATGCATGGAACAGGAGCTGACCGTCATTTCGGATAACGGCGGATTTGTCTGCCGCCACGGAAAGGAGCTCGCCTGCAACGGATTTCCAAGAAAATTATTAGAGGAGGTCGTACAGGAGGCGCGCAAAGTACCGGATGCATGGATCATGGCATCCGCTGCGCGCGGCACCTATACAGATCAGAACCATCCAAAATACGTGAAGTGGGTAAGGGAAGGGTACAAAATGAATATCCGCATCGTGGATGATCTGCTGAGCATTGACGAACCGTTGATCAAGGTCGCCCTATACACCTATGCTGCCGATGCCTCTACGGTCGCCGCACCGCTGCGTGAGCATTTTGGCGACCGCGTCAGCATCGCGCTGGCTGGCGAACGCTGGGTCGATATGATGGTGCCCGGCATCAGCAAAGGTCAGGCGCTGTCCCACATCCAGCAGACGCTTGGCATCACGCCGGAGGAGACAGCCGCTTTCGGTGACAACGGCAATGATATACCGATGCTGCAATGCGCCGGGGAGAGTTTCGCTGTCGCAAATGCAAGACCTGAGGTAAAACAGGCTGCAAAATATCTGATCGGGGATGTCAGCGAGGCTCCGGTTCTCGCTCAGCTCAAACAATATTTAAAAGAGTTATAAGTTATTTATCGAGCACCACATACGGCACTTTTAACAGCTGTCCGATCTTTTCAAATAATGCCCCGTTGTGTCCGACGCTCATCGCAAAGTGATGGGTCGGTGCTTCTGCAAACCACTCATCCATGTAGGCATCGGGATCTTTCTTGAACCTGACGGGTGTCTGTGTATTTCCGATTGTCATGATCGTGCCGTCCGTCGCCTCCGCCTCGGTGATCGTGAGCTTTAATGTGCCCTCGATCGTCTGTGTACATCCGAGGTTTGTGATCGCACCCGGACGCACCTTTGCCTCTACAGACACGCCACTGCCCTGCTTTCCGTGATACAGACCAAGTCCGCGGAGGTAGGGCTTTCCTTTTGCGATCGCCAGATGGAACGGACCGTCGTGCCCGAGCAGAATCGTTCCGTCCACATAATCGGTCGTCACGATCTCACAAAAACTGCCGCCGACACCGACCATATCACAGATCTTCATCGCAAGACAGGTCTTTAAGTCTCCCTCGCCCGCACACGGAATACCTTTTGCCGTGAGCAGGGAATGTCCTACGATAAATCCACTCTGGAGCTTTTCGTACGCGCCGCCCGGTGCGCCGTGATAATAGTAGCAGAGTGCATCCAGATCGTATTCCTTCACGAGCTTTTCCTGTGCGACCGCGACGCGCGCAGACCACTCTAACTGCTCCGGTGTCGGCTTTTGTGCCAACGGATCAGCCGCCTTGTCGTCTGTAATGATGAAAAATTCCTCGATCTCACGCTTTTTCTCTGCGACTTCTTCCTCCGTCACAGTCTCCAACTGGCGGTTCAGATCACACATTTCGAGCACTTCCACGTGTGCGCCCGTCTGTCCCTGAAACATTGCAAAATCACTGTACATATCGAGCATTCCACAATAATAGCCGCCGAGGAAACCGAACCGGCTGCCGCGCAGTCCTGCCTTGACGGAGGCTGCCTTGACCCACTCTCCAATCTCCTTCCATGCGCGCTTTGCCTCCGGACGCTCCGCCGTGTTTTCGTCCGTCATGGAAATCTCCGGCGTGTGATCCATGCCGAGCAGACCATTCACGATCCTGCAGGAAATACCCGCGCGGTTAAACGCATTCGCCAGCTCCGGCACCGGACATGCGCCGCAGTGTGCGAGCCACTCGCCGGTTGTTGTCACCGCGTAGTTGATCCGTGCGGTCGGCTGCAAATTCAAAATAACGGTAAATGCAGGACAGATCTGATGCACCGGAAGTACGGATGCACTGGTCACATACGTGCCTGCGTGTGCGAGAATCAGATCAACGTTATGCTCATTAAAATACTCTCCCGCTTTCCTGCCCTCCTCCGGACAATCAACCAGTCCATAAAAATATACCTCTGCCTGATCCATTGCCCTTACCTGATCTGCAATGAACTGCCCGTATTCGATCATCCGCTCCCGCAGTCCTGCAAACTGATTCCAGTATGCTTTCAGTCCCATGGTGTAGATTCCGATGCGAGCTTTTTTCGTCTGTTTTAATTTTTCCATTGTCTGCTGCTCCTTTCAAGCGCTCAAAATAATAGTTTTTTGCTATCTGTTTTTATTTGGTATTTCTTTTACTTATTTCCTGTGTTAGTATTACTATAATGATATTTCCCTGATTTGTCATTCGATGATGTTGTTTGAAAATTGTACGATCTTGCGGTTAGATTTTAGGAAAGGAATACCAGTAATGCCTACATCTGTCTCTTATCTGGAAAACTACGTCGCAGGCTGGAGCAAGGACTCAATCCGTCTGATGCCGACTGCCAGCGAGACTGCCAAGCGGTTATTTTTCTATGTGCAGGAATGCGGCTATTTCCGCACCGATGCCTCCTATTATACGGAGCGCGCCAACCTGAACAGCTATCTCGTAATCTATACAGTCTCCGGCAAAGGCACCTTGACCTACAGTGGGAACACCTACGAGCTCGCGCCCGGATATGCCTGCCTGATCAACTGTAACGAGCATCATTTTTACCGCTGCTGCCCAAACGAAAGCTGGGAATTTGTCTGGCTGCATTTTAATGGAATGAATGCACTTGGGTATTATGAAGAATTTGTCAAAAACGGCTTTCACCTGCTGCAATGTCCCGATCCCGACCGCATGGAGCTCATGCTGCGCCGGATCGTCGCAATACACCAGAAAGCAGATGCCACGACAGAGCTGGTGTCCTCGGAGCTGATCACATCCGTTCTGATTGAATTTCTGACTGATACATGTACCGGATCACAAAACGACTTTATCATGCCGGAGAGTATCAAAGAGACGAAACGATATATCGACAGGCATTTTCGCGAAGCGCTGACGCTCGATGGGCTGGCTGCCCGTATCCCTGTCAGCAAATATCACCTGTCACATGAATTTAAAAAATACGTAGGAAAACCGGTGAATGAATACATTATCTGCACGAGGCTTTCCTATGCCAAAGAGCTGCTCCAGTTTTCTTCCCTGTCCGTTACCGAGATTGCCTACGAGACAGGGATCAATCAGCCGAGCTATCTGATCCGGCTATTCAAAGAAAGGGAGTCTGTGACTCCCTTTCAGTTCCGCCGCCAGTGGACGGTCAATGTTTCGGTTAATCCAGATGGAACACCGGCTTGAGGTCGATGCACACCGGACTGTTATCGGGATTGGTCTCCATGATGTCCGCCATGAAATCCCACCACTTGCGGTTGATCGCTGTGTCTGCACTCTTTGCCCACAGCTCCTCATCCTCGATCTCGATGTAGCCATACAGGATATTGGTCTTTTCATCCAAAAAGATGGAGTAGTTTTTTCCACCGTGCTCGTGGATCATGTCTTTCATCTCGTCCCAGAGCTCGTTGTGGCGCTTCTCGTACTCCGCAGCCTGACCCTCATACAATTTCATTGTAAATGCTTTTACCATTGTCTGATACCTCCATTTTTATAGTAAAAATGTAAAAAAGGGACTGCCGGAGCAGTCCCTTTTGTCAGCCTATTCCTATTTTAGTAAACAGACTTCCACTCCTCGATGTTCTCAGGATTGAATCCGTAAGGAGGTCCAAGGATGATTTCTGTACCACCATCGCTTGCTGCAGTTACTTCATATGTAGTTCCCTCAGGAGAAGTGAAGCTGTCTCCCTCAGCGCCGGTAATCACACCGTTTACTATTGCGATTGAAGTATAAGCTGCTAATCTTCCTAAATCAATCGGATTCCACAGGAACATGTAAGGGCATGAATCCTCATCCGTATCGCCGATGTAGTCTGCCATCTCTGAAGGAAGTCCAAGTCCGGTAACCTTAACCTGTCCTGCAAGTCCCTTATCCTCAACAACCTTAGCTGCTGCCATGATACCTACAGTAGTAGGAGCACAGATAACCTTTACGTCAGGATTCTCTGAAAGAATCGCATCTGTCTGGTCTACTGACTTCTGGTACTCATCATCACCATAGTAAACACCTACTAACTCAAGTCCTGAGTAAGCAGAATCTTCCATTGTAGCCTTCATTGCATCAATCCATGCATTCTGGTTGGTAGCTGTAGAAGCAGCAGACAGGATTGCCCACTTTCCTTCTCCACCGGCAATGTCCTTTACTGCCTCCATCAGAGTCTCACCCACCTGAGTGATACCTGCCTGGTTACAGAATACTTCACGGGAAGCGGCGTTTGTAGCAGAGTCAAGTCCGACTACATGGATACCGGCATTTCTAGCCTCTGTCAGAGCCGGCTGTAATGCATCTGCATCGTTAGCTGCGATAGCGATCGCATCTACGCCCTGTGAAATTGCATTGTTGATACAGGTGATCTGGCTCTCAGCATCTGCTGCCGCGGGCTCCTGAAGTACGAATGTACCACCCTGTGCCTCGATTACCTCCTTGAAACCATCAGCCTCTTTCTGATTGTAAGGGTTACCGGCACTCTTAACGATCAGACAGAAGGTCTTGTCTGTGGTCAGGTCAGCATCTGTAGCTGCTGCGTCATCAGCGGCTGCATCGTCTGCTGCAGGCTCCTCTGCTGTTGTGTCATCAGCGGCAGCATCATCTGCTGCATCGTCTGTTGCTGCGTCTGCTGCAGCGTCGTCTGTCTTTCCACCACAGCCTACTAACATAGTAGCTGCCATGGATACGCATAATAATGCGCTCAGAACTTTTTTCTTCATTTTTTTCTTACCTCCCATAAGATTTTTTGGTGTATGCTCAAACGAATGTGAAGCCATTCGCTCTAGCCAAATGTATAGTATAACTGATTTTTAGTAAATATGCTACATTTTTATATAACTTTTTTATGCAACTTTACTTTTCTTTTTTCCAACAATCTTCAGATTCGGGATCATGACAGAGATCACAAGCAATGCGCCCTTGACTACCAGCATAACGTTTGAAGATACGTTGACAAGTCCAAGACCATATTCCAACAAACCGAGCAGGAATACAGAGATCATCGCTCCGATGAAATTACCTTTTCCACCGTCTGTCATGATACCACCGAGTACGCAGATACCGATCGCATCCATCTCTGTACCTTTTCCGACTGCGTTGTTGATACTTCCCATGGAAGCTGCGGTAAAAATCGCAGCAACTGCTGAGAATAAACCAGTCAGTACAAATACGATAAATCTGGTTCCCTGTACATTGATACCTGAGTATCTGGCTGCCTCACGGTTCGCACCGATCGCATACATTCTGCGTCCAAACGTTGTCTTGTGCTGTACGATACCGAATACGACCGCACATACAACAAAGATAACAAACATGTACGGAACGACTCCACCGAGCTTGCCCCAGTACAAGTTTGAGAACCACATCACGTTGTTCAGGCCACCCGTTGACTGGTCTCCTAAGATGATCTCACACAGACCACGGTATACAACCTGTGTACCGAATGTGATGATCATCGGGTTTAACTCTGTAAACTGTGTTGCGATCGCACCGTTGATGCAGCCGCAGACCGTACCGGTCAACAGGGCTACAAGCACTGCCACACCCATCGGCGCACCCGCATTGTATGTAACACCAAGCATCGTAGCGCTGAATGCAAGGATGGATCCGACTGAAATATCGATATCTCCGAGTACAAGCACGAAACACATCGGTAATACCATGAATGCGATGTTGAGGAAGGAGTTGGTCGCACGGAATAATCCGGTTACGCTCCAATACTTATCCGAAATCGCGATGTTCATGATGTTTACGGCTACTAACAACAGAATCAGCATAGACTCCCAGCGAAGAAGCAGATGCTTCCATGAGAAGGGCTGTTCTGCAATAATCTCTCTACCTGATTTTCCTGCCATGACTAAATCTCCCTTCTCTTTAATGCTGCCTTGTCAACCGAACGCTGTACGAGTACATTCAGGATAACGAACACGAGGATAATCACACCCTTGATCGCCTTCTGCCAGAACTGTGATACACCGATCAATGGAAGTCCCTTACCGATAATCGCGATTACGAGCGCTCCCATGAACACACCTACGATATTTCCTTTACCACCGGTCATGCTCACACCACCTACGACACAGGCTGCGATACAGTCCATCTCAAGACCTTCACCCATGTTACCCTGTGCAGATGCATACAGTGAGGTAAACATACCTCCTGCAAGTCCGGTCAGACCGCCTAAAATCGTATAACAGATCGTCTTTACTTTTCTTACATTGATACCGGATACAGATGCAGCCTCTGCGTTTGATCCTACTGCATAAATCTTACGTCCTGACGGTGTCCATTTCAGTATGATAAAAAAGATCACATACAGAATGATAACAATCACTAACAGGTTGTTGATCACACCGAATCCGAGATAACTCTTCTGTGCGAAATTCTTGTAGTTCTCCGTGAAATCCATCGCTGCGACCCACTCATTATGTGCTACGAGGTAGGTAGCTCCACGGAATGCGTTCATACATCCCATCGTTGCAATGATCGGCGGTACTTTACCGTAGGAGATCACTGCTCCGATCAACAGTCCGCATGCAAGACCGACAACAATCGAGATACCGAATACTGCGATGATCGGCAGTTCCTGATGATCACGGAAAATCAGGGATGCACACATTCCCGAGAGTGCCAGTGTCGATCCGACACTGATATCAATACCACCGGTCAGCATGACAAGCATCATACCGATCGCAATGACGAAGTCAACTGCATAGTTTTTGAACATTCCGTTCAGATTATCCAGCTGAAAAAATGCTCCGCCGGATTTTGCTTCGATGAAGATCGCCAGAATGACCACAATCAGAAACAGGATTGCTTCACGGGAACCGGTGATCTTTTTCAAAACTGATTTATTTTCCATTTTCTTCACTCGCCTTTCCCTATTTATCTGAGGTATTCTTTAAAGATTTTGCCATTGCAAACTCCAGAATACCCTCCTGCGTTGCTTCTTCACGACTCAGCTCGCCGGTGATCTTTCCTTCACACATGACGATGATACGGTCACTCATGTTGAGCACCTCAGGCATCTCGGATGAGATCATAATGATCGCATATCCGCGCTGTGCCAGCTGACCCATGATGTCATAAATCTCCGCCTTTGCACCGACGTCAATACCCTTTGTCGGCTCATCCATGATCAGCACTTTCAGATCAGATGCAAGAATCTTGGATACGGCTACCTTCTGCTGGTTACCACCGGATAACGTGCTTACCTTATCAAACAGGGACACTGCCTTTGTATCTACTCCCTCAGCGAGTTCCTTCGCTGCGATACGCTCTGCTTTATCATTGGTAAAGAACTTATTTCCGTACTTTTCGATCTCTGTCAGCGTAATGTTGCGTCCGATGCCCCAGTCTAAGATCAGTCCGAGGTTGGAACGATCCTCTGTCAGAAGTCCGATACCGTTTACGATCGCATCGTGCGGGCTGCGGATCTTAATCTCTTTTCCATCCAGGAAAATCTTACCGCTGTCGAGCTTTTCTACACCGTAAATCGTCTGAATGACCTCTGTTCTGCGGGCTCCTACAAGTCCGGTCAGTCCGAGGATCTCGCCCTTGCGGACACTGAAAGAGACATCCTTGAAAAATCCCTCTCTGGAAAGATTCTCTACACGTAAGACTTCCTCTCCGAGCTTTACATCCGGTTTCGGGAACATGTCTGTGATCTCACGACCTACCATTGCTGTGATCAGGTCTGCATTTGAGATCTTATCTACATCATATGTACCTACATATTTTGAATCACGGAATACGGTAACTCTCGTAGCAAGGCGGTACATATCCTCAAATCTGTGTGAAATGAAGATGATTGATGCTCCCTCATCTCTTAATTTCTCTGAAATGCGGTAGAGGTTTTCTGACTCGTTCTTGGTCAGTGATGCAGTCGGCTCATCCATGATGATGATCTTTGCGTTGGCTGACAACGCCTTTGCGATCTCTACCATCTGCTGCTGTGCGACGGATAAAGAACCCATCTCTGCAGTAGACTTGAAGTCTGCATTTAACTGTGCGAGCAGCTTATCTGCCTCCTCATACATCTCTTTCCACTGGATCATTCCATGCTTTACTTTTTCATGACCCATAAAAATATTCTCCGCTACACTTAAGTGCGGATAAGCGGTCACGTGCTGGTAAATCGCTGCAATACCTGCCGCCTGGCTGTCATTCGGTCCCTTAAAATCGACCTTCTCGCCATTGAGATACATCTCGCCGCCATCGGCTTTATGTACACCGGTAATTACCTTAATAAACGTAGATTTACCGGCTCCGTTCTCGCCCATCAGTGCGTGAATCTCGCCCGGTTTCAACTGAAAGCTCACGTTGTCAAGCGCCTTCACACCGGGGAAAATCTTGGTGATCCCTTTTAATTCCAGAACATATTCTGAAGCCATTGATCGTTGCCCCTTTCTCTCCCATTGTTTGTCAAGAGAATCAATATCTCTCTCAACCTTGTAATTATCTTAGCATTACCTTCCGGTTAAGCCTATCGTAATTTTTTTGGATTGTGGGTAATTTTTTTCGATTTTTGAAAATTTTTCGATAAGATCTGACAGGTGACAGCCATCCGCCGATGTGCTAAAATAATGGCAGACTATGAACAGCACGACGGAGGATGACGATGCGTATTCTGATTGCGGATGATGAAGAGCTGACACGAAAAGGTATTATTTCGAGCATTGACTGGGAGAGTCTCGGCATTACACAGATTGACAGCGCGGACGACGGGATCAATGCGCTGTCTTATGCGCAAAAAGCTGCTCCCGATATTCTGCTCACGGATGTGCGTATGCCGCGCATGGATGGGATTGAGCTGTCAAAACGGCTGCGTGGGCTGGTCAACGGCTGCCCAATTATCTTTATGAGCGGTTATTCGGACAAGGAATATTTAAAGGCAGCCATCAATTTAAAGGCGGTCAGCTACGTGGAAAAGCCGTTCACGCCCGATGATATTACGGAGGCTCTCGCCGAAGCCGTATCCCTCGTGCAAAAGCAGGAGCTGCAGCGCGAATCCAACCAGTTTTTTGAGCAGGAAGCCAGCTCCAAGCTGGCGCTGACACTGACACAGCCCGGAGCGAGCCTGCCGGATGCTTCTGCGTTGCCGTTTGACCACAGCCGGTATTTTACGACACTGATCTTAAGCACCGGCGAACAGATGCTGCACATGCCGGATGCCACACGCTCGGAGCTGTTTGCGCGTATCCGCAGGCAGTTAGCCGGTTACCATATGGGTGAACTGCACACGATGAAGCATACCGCATACGTGATCCTGCATCTTTACAGTGAAAAAAAGCAGCCGCCCCAGACACTGGTACTGATCTGCCAATACATCCGTGATCTGCTGCGCTCATACCGGCTCTTGCAGTTTCACCTCGTGCTCGGTGAGACGGTCAAGGGCTGTGAAAATATATATATTTCCTATAACAGCGCCGTTCTGCTGCTCCAGAGTGCATTTTTTACACCCTATGAGACGATCCTCGATCCGAATGAAGATGGACATACGATTTCTGTTACTTATATGAACGAATTCCCTGCACGTTTCCGTGATGCATTATCGAAGCGCGATGCGCAGGCGGCGGATGCCCTGTGCGAAGAGCTGGCAGGAAAGCTGCAAAACAACCGAGGTCTGCTTCCGAATCAGGCAAGGGATCTGTATTACAAGCTGCTGATGGTAATCTCCAACTTAGAATACGATGCCAAGGTCAGCACCACGGCAGATGTTTCCGCACAGAGCCCGCTCGGACAGCTCAACGACTGTATGAATTACAGCGATGTCCATGCCCTGCTGCGCCATGCCGTCACCGGTTATTTTGCGTCGCTCGAAACCGCAGTGACCGAAAACGCTACACTGTTTTTAATCAAGGACTACATCAGCAAAAATTACAGCGACAGCAATCTGTCGATCAAGGACATCAGCGACCACGTACATCTGTCCTCATCCTATTTATGTACGGTTTTTAAAACGGAGACCGGACAGACGCTTAACCAGTATCTGACCAACTTCCGGATGGAAAAGGCGAAGCAGCTGCTGGCAGACCCACGCAACAAGATCAACGAGATCGCTGCCCGCGTCGGATACGGCGACCAGAATTATTTCGGAAAGACCTTTAAGAAGGTGGTCGGTCTGTCACCTTCCGAATACCGTGAAAAGGAGTCCTTATGACCTTACTCAAGAAAATCCGGCATATTTACGAATATCAGATTTCCCTGCGCGTGAAATTTCTTATTACCCATCTGATCTTAACGATCATTCCGGCATTGCTCATCACGTACTTTGCCTACAATCAGATGGTCAATGTCACGACAAACACGACGCTTCACTCGTTAAACACACTGGCTGACCAGACGCGCACCAATATTGGCACGACGGTCAACCAGTTGGAGCTGCTGGCGGAAAATATCAGCGGCAACGATTTTTTTTCTACTTATATAAGAAATATCGATCCGTCCAGCTATGAATATCTCGTCAGTTTTCCCACATCTGTCCACAATTTTGAGAATGTGATCGCAAACTGTCTGGATAACTCCCTCGTATCGGATGTGCGTATCTATCTGGACGACGAGCATTACCGCGTGCTCCGCGCGCAGTCCGACAGTCCGGTATTTGATACATTAGATCCCGCAAGGGGTACTTACTGGCACGGTATTTTCAGCAGTACCGACGATAATCTGCTGCTGTGTCCGCCGCGTTATCTGTCACCGACAGAGTCATCCACACTCGGCTCACACGCTGTGATCCGAAGGCTCTCCGCCGGTGATTCGGAGTGCTATGTTGCAATCTATTTCAGCCAGTCTACGATCCAGCCGATCTTATTGCAGGATCTGCCATACAACAACAGCGTGATCTATATCACCAATTCCCGCAACGAGATCGTCGCCTCGACCAACACGGCATTATCCGGCACATATTACATTCCCTACGACGAAATCACCGAGCGCATTCCTTCCGCTTCCAGACTGGAACGCCTGCAGTTTGCCGGTCAGGATGTGTACTGCGGATGCAAAGTGATCCCCGACACGGACTGGATCATGGTATCGGCAGTGCCGGAATCCAATCTGACATCCGAGGGCAATCAGCTCGTCATAAATTTCATGCTGTTATATGCTTTCGTGCTGATCGTCTGTATCATCATTAGTCAGGCTTTGAGCAGCTCCGTCACCGGACGAATCTCAAAGGTCGCAGAAAATATGCAGCGCGTGCGCAACAGTGCACTTCCGGTGCCGATGGATGAACCGGACGGCTCGGACGAAATCTGCTCCCTGATTGATTCCTACAACTACATGTCCGGCGAGATCAACCGTCTGGTCGATGAGCAGCAGCAGACGGCAGACGAGCTGCGGCACTCCGAATTCCGGGCACTGCAGGCGCAGATCAACCCTCATTTTCTGTACAACACACTCGATATGATCAACTGGATGTCGCGCTCCGGCGAGACGACACAGGTATCGGAGGCTGTCAATCTGCTCTCCCGCTTTTACCGCATCACACTCAGCCGCGGCAGCTCGATCATCACGGTACGTGAAGAACTCGAACACGTGACACTTTATGTGCAGCTCCAGAATATGCGCTTCAACGATAAGATTCATTTCTTTGTGGATGTACCCGACGAAATGCTCGACTATATGATTCCAAAACTGGTGTTCCAGCCGATCGTGGAAAATTCTATCTTACACGGAATATTGGAAAAGCCTGTCAAAGAGGGAAATATTGTCATTATGGGCTGGATGGAGGGTGAAACGCTCGTGTTTGTCGTCACGGACGATGGTGTCGGCATCGCGCCGGAAAAGCTGGCTACGATACTGACCGGAAACGGAAACAGCTCCCACGGCAGCAATATTGCCATCTCAAACACACATAAAAGAATCCAGCTATGCTATGGCAGCCAGTATGGTCTGAGCTACCGCAGCACACCCGGAAATGAAACTGAGGTAGAGATCCGCATTCCCGCCAGCAGCGAGTCCGCAGCCTCTACCCCGCATATGATCCATCATGAATGAAAATATAACTAACAACCGGAACTGTAAATCTCTATCAGATATCCGGAATCTGCCAGTCAATCGGGGCTACCCCGTGCTCTTTCAGAAACTCATTGGCTTTACTGAAATGACGGCATCCGAAAAATCCCCGGTAGGCAGATAACGGGCTCGGATGCGGCGCGGTCAGCACCAGATGCTTGGGATTCGTGAGCATCGGGATCTTGCTCTGTGCCGGTCTGCCCCACAGCAGATACACGATCGGACGATCCTGCTCGTTCACCGCACGGATCACGGCATCCGTGAACTGCTCCCAGCCGCGTCCCTGATGGGAATTCGCCTGATGCGCGCGCACGGTCAGCACCGTATTGAGCAGCAGCACTCCCTGATCCGCCCATTTTGTCAGACAGCCGTTGTTCGGGATCTTGCAGCCGAGATCATCCTGCATCTCCTTATAAATATTTACTAAGGAGGGTGGGATCTCCGGCTGTGATTTTTCTACCGAAAAGCACAGTCCGTGTGCCTGATGCTCCCCGTGATAAGGATCCTGTCCTAAAATCAGCACCTTTACCTCATGTAACGGTGTCAGGTGAAACGCATTGAAAATATCCTCTGACGGAGGATATACCACATGCTCATGATATTCCTGACGCACAAACCGATAGAGTTGTGCATAATAAGGTTTCCGGAACTCCGGCTCGAGGACCGGCAGCCAGTCATTATCGATCATTGCCATCTCTTTGCATCTCCTATACCGTTCTTTGGTCAAGCTACACTAGCGGCGCACGGAAACACCGCGCTCTGCCAGATAGTTTTTGAGATCCATAATCTCCATCTCTTTATAATGAAACAGCGATGCCGCAAGTGCCGCATCTGCCTTTCCCTCTGTCAAAGCATCATAAAAATGCTCCATCGTACCTGCACCACCGGACGCGATCACCGGAATCGACACATTTTCTGCAATCTGTCTCGTCAGTTCAATGTCATAGCCCGCCTTCGTGCCGTCACAGTCCATGCTTGTGAGCAGAATCTCTCCGGCACCGAGCTTATCTGCCCGCATCGCCCATTCCACCGCATCCAGCCCGGTATCTATGCGTCCGCCATTTTTGTATATATTCCAGCCAATGCCATCCGCGCGCCGTCTCGCATCGATCGCTACCACAACGCACTGGCTGCCAAATTTGTCCGCCGCCTCACTGATCAGCTCCGGCCGGTTGATCGCCGATGAATTGATCGATATTTTATCGGCTCCCTCGCGCAGCAATGCCCGAAAATCATCGACGCTGCGGATACCGCCGCCGACCGTAAACGGAATAAATACCTTTTCCGCAACCTTTCGCACCATATCCACGACGGTTTCTCTGCCATCGGAGGATGCGGTAATATCCAGAAATACGACCTCGTCCGCACCTGCCTGATCGTAAGCGGCTGCGATCTCTACCGGATCGCCCGCATCGCGCAGATTGACAAAATTGACACCCTTTACCACGCGTCCGTTATTCACATCCAGACAAGGAATGATTCGCTTTGTAAACATCTCAGATTTCCTCCTCTGTTCCTAATCGTGCAAAATTATTTAAGATCGCCAATCCTACCGTGCTGCTCTTTTCTGGATGGAACTGGCAGGCGAACAGATTGCCCTGCTCTACCGAAGCGTGCACCAGATCCCCATAGGATGTCGTCGCCTTGACGATCTGCGGATCAGCAGCCTTCAGATAATACGAATGTACAAAATACACATACGATCCGTCTGCGATTCCACGGAACAGCCGTCCGTCATTTTGCAGTTTCAGGGAATTCCACCCGATATGCGGAATCTTCAGCCCATGCTCCGACGAGAAACGTACCACACTGCCCCGGAGCAATCCAAGCCCCTCAACACCTTCGCTCTCCTCGCTGCCGTCAAAGAGTAACTGCAGTCCCAGACAAATACCGAGCATCGGTGTCTGCTTTTCCACAACCTCACGGACAACTTTGTCCAGTTCATATTTTTTCAACTGACGCATCGCATCCCCGAACGCACCCACACCGGGCAGAATGACATGATCCGCATGCAGGATCTCCTGTCTGTCCCTTGTGATCACGCTGGGCTGTCCCAGCGAAGCCAGTGCCTTCTCAACGCTTTTCAGGTTACCGGCGTCATAGTCTATTATTGCTATCATATGTTTGCTCTCCCATAAAATTGCCTCAAATGTACTTATCAAATAATAACACACCCCAAACACTTTGTCGATATTGTATCATTTTGAATGAAATATATTTCAACCGGCAGGCTCACCAGCACCGGCTGCATTTATCCAGCCCAAGATTGACCGCCTGCTCCTCCGTGATCTGTGTGGCTTTGTCCGGATTCATGTTTCCGCAATGATTGATGCTGTGATATTTTTTTCCGGTAGCAGATTTCCACACCATTACAGGAGCTTCGCTATCTGATTCCTCTGTATCTTCATCCGGCGTATCCTCATCCTCTGCCGTGTCACTCCGCAGGGTACTGTCTCCGGTTGCATAATCGATCTCAACACCCGGCTGCACATTGTAACAATACACATCAAAGAGGATTCCTTCCCCGTCATCCTCTACCGACTTTGCCTCCATCTGTACGCCGCTGGCAACCAGATCATTCCCCGCAAAAATCGGTGAAACGCGGTACATGACATGATTTCCGGTTTTCTTTACATAGTCTGCAACCATGTTTTCAAATGGGAACATTCCCTCCACATTCATGTATCTGGTTCCGGTGATCAGGTTATTGACATTCGCATTTTCACCGGACAACTGATATGCGATCAGATGGCAGCGATTGTATAAATACCTTCCATCCACGACATCGTATTTCACCGTGTGCCATCCGCTGGGCTTCACGGGACCGATCTCACCACGTTCCTCGCTCGGCATTAAATCTACACCAACACATGCGTATGCGACCCCGCAGCGACCTAGGAAATCCAACTCGCTGTAATATTCGTAGGACAATGTCGACAATTCGGTGTCCAAAAAATCCGGCTCATTATCATTGATGACTACATAAGGATCCCCCGCATATTCCGGTATCTGATCGAGAGACAGCGTGATCTCGGTGGATGGCTGGGTGGCAGCCGCTTCCGATGACAGTTCTTCCTCATGATCCGGCTGATCCGTTTCCATGCTGCTCTCGGCATCTGCTGCATTTGACGGTTCTGTCAGCTCCGGCTGCGCAGAGGAACAGCCTGCCAGCATCGCACTACTGATCAGAATACTGACCAGCAGCAACTTCAATTTTTTATACTTGCTCATTTTCTCTCCTCTTCACAAAGCGATGCGGATATTCCATCATTTTTAAAAGGGACTGTATATTGTGAAATATACAATCCCTCTCTCTTACTTTAATCCAAGTCCCTTCAGAATCTCATCCAACGCCAGTGAATAGTCGTCACGGTCATCGATCGCGTAAAGTTCACGCGCCTGATCTACCGTCACATTAAACTGATCCTGCAGCTGCTGGGATGCCTCTGCCACAATGGCATCCATCTGTGTGGTGACGCCCCACTCCTCAGCGTCTGCCATATGCAGATCCGCCCTTCCGATCGTGCGCACCAGACAATCCAGTGCCAGATCAAACTTGCGCACCTCCATCATCGGATAATAAGCGTTCAGCTCCGCCTGCACACCTGCCAGTGTCTTTGCCTGCTCGTACAGTTCTTCCTCATCTGCACTGACCTTCTCACCCGCCAATGCCTCATAACTGCCGACATAATCGCCGCTGTCAAAGTTCTGCTGTGCCGCCCGCGCCGTATTGCTTTTCGTAAGTAATGTATTGCTGATCATCACGAGCGCAAACACGGATAACGCCAACACCCAGATCACGATCACCGGTCCCTTAGGCAGCGGTTTTTCTCTCGGTCCAACATCCTTTGGCTTTTTCTCTTTTCTAGGCTTTTTCGGCTTCGGCTTCTTCGGTTTCTTTTCCTTTTTTTCTTTTTTCGGCTTCGGCTCTTTTTTCTTTTTTTCTTTTTTCGCCTTTTTCCTGCCCTTTTTGCCGGATGCGCCATCGTCCGATCCATTCGCCATATCGCCGTTCATCGCACGCAGGATCTCCATATTCTCATCCGAGATACCTTCTAAGCTGCCCTCTTCCTCGACATGCTCATCTGTTACCTCGTCATCGTCCTCACCAAACAGCAGATCCATCAATTTTGCAAAAAATCCAGGCTTCTTTTTCTTCTGAACCGGCTGTTTCTCCGCCTGTGAACGCTCTACAACATCCGCCGCGTGCGACAGGTTCTCCGGCTCCGCACCCAGATCCTCTAAGGAAATCGACTGATCGTCTGCCTCTAACATCTTGCCAATGTCGGATAATGCCTCATCCTCACCGCCGCCATTCAGCAGCTTCATAATATCATCATCACTCATCCCACTATCGCCATCCTCCGGCAAAAGTGACTCCTCACCCGTATCACCGGACAGACTAAGATCTCCCTTATCCTCATTGTCCGTATTGTCAAACAGGTCTCCGAGCGCCTCCATTCCCTCCGGCAGCTCTCCGTAATCGGAAGTATCCCCCGGCTGTTCTGTGCTAACATCGTCGCGCAATATTGAATCACTCTGATCGTCTGCCCGTGGCAGATCACCCAGATCATCCGTCTGCGATCCATCGTTCGCTGCTGCGGCTGCCTCCTCCAGTGGATCACTCTCCACCTGCGGCTCAGACTGGGATTCGCTCACCAGCTGCTCGATCTGATCCCTATATGCATCGTCATTGTCTGCACTCTGCGCCGCCTTTGTTTGTTCAAACTCCTGCTCATCATCCTGCAGTTCAGATTCAAATTCCTCCAAAAACTTGTCGGTATCCTCATGATCCAGCTCATCCTCAAACTCGCGCAAAAACTGGTTCTCTCTCTCGCTCTCCAACGCTTTCATCGTCTTGGGCGGCAAGTTTTTCTTTGTCATATAAGGATCAGCCGCCTGTTTTTTCTGTTTAAAATCCTCATCAAACTTGCTCAGCTTCTTTGTCACATTATTGAGCAGGCTATCCAGATAATCCTCATTATTCCGCAAAAAACACTTCCTCCTTTTCTCCTATGCATGGCACGAAAAGTGAGAGTGCCCGAAACATCTCCGTTTCGGAACGCTCTCACTCTTTTTTCTAAAAAAATGCTGTGATTACATATCCGTCCGATCAATCAACTGATCAATCGTATCCACTAACTGTCCAATTTCGGGTTTGGTCAACTGCGCATCCGCTCCCAGCGCTTCACCCTTGCGCCGCATCTCCTCGTTGACCAGTGAAGAGAAAATAATTAACGGTATATTTTTGAGTTCACTGTCTGATTTCACGAGCTTTGTCAGTCGATGCCCGTCCATGATCGGCATCTCAATATCCGTGATAATACAATGAACATGTTCCTTAAGCGTACCTTCCTTTTTGTACTGCTGCAGCTTATCCCATGCCTCTTTTCCGTTCGGATTAACATTCAGATTGGTATAACCTGACTTTTTCAGGCAGTCGGTGATCAGCTTGCTCAAAAGCGGCGAATCCTCTGCCAGCATGATCGGGGAATCACATCGCTGGCGCTCTCCGCGTGACTCAATATCACTCATCTTTAATCCGGTATCCGGACTGATATCTGTCACGATCTTCTCAAAATCAAGAATGATGACTAATTTATCTCCCAGTTTAATCACACCGGTGGATACGCCGTCCTCTCCGGCATTGATCGTTGAATCCGGCTCGATAATATCTGCCCATGATACTCTGTGAATACCAATCACCTCATCCACATGGAACGCCAGATCCAATTTATTGAAATTCGTAATAATAAACAGTCCCTTCTGTTCTCCCTCGATCGCCAACGACAGACACTTTTTCAAGCTGATCACTGTGATCATCGCATCACGCGGCATGAAAATACCTTCCACCTGAGGCTGTGCATTCGGAATAGGTGTCACCGGCTGGTAAGATAAGATTTCGCGAATTTTCGCTACATTGATACCGTAATGATTGTCATTCAATGTGAACTCCAGAACCTCCAACTCATTTGTTCCGTTCTCCAACAAAATATTTGTATCCATATAAATGTCTCCTTCCAAACCCGCAATGCCTCGCACTGCTCATCACTTATATCTATTGTATCATATATTGTTTTATAATTGCACCTGTTTTTTCATAATTTTTACAAAAATACGACACGGGATGTCTGCTTCTCAGTCGTTACCTCAAGCTCCAACTGATCAATCTGTGTAACCGCATTCTGATCCAACTGGAAAATGATGACAGTATCCTCGATAGCTCCTGCCGGCAGGTCTTCCTCCCAGGTTGCCAGATTGTCCGGCATAATCGTCAGTTCCGAGTTCGCCTCCACACTCTGATTGACCTTTACGCGAAACTTTGGCAGGATCGCCAACAGATCACAGCCCTGTGTTTTTTCCGTCGGATTCTGTAATGCCACATGCAGCACCAACAGCTGTTTGCCACTCTCGGGCACTACCGTCTCATCATAACGGTCTGTCAGTTCCGCCCCCGTATAGACTGCCCGTACCTTTTTCAGTCCCAGTGCCTCACTCAGTGTCGTTGTATCTGAACCCTGCGGTGCACCGTCTGTAGTATCCGCCTGATCGGATGTCTGTGCGGTATCACCTGTCTGATCCTGTTCCGGATCTTCCGTTTGATCCTCCGCTTCCGCCTCATCGTCCTCTGATATGTACACGTACTGATAACCCTCCGGCTGCTTCATATTATACTTCGCCACAATATGTGCCGCATAATTGACAATGATTGCCTCCTCATCGGGTTCCAACTCATAGGGGGTTTCCCCACACCCATACAATGCGCCGGCACTTAACAGTAACAGTCCGCTCAAAAGTACCTTTTTTACTTGTAACCGCTTCATGGTATCCTCCACTCACTGCCGCCTATGCCATTCCGTCAGACAGTCTCCGGCACAGTTCGGCTATTATTTCTCTGCTATATATGGTATCATTCTTTAGCGGTCGGTGCAACAGCATTTTTATCCAGTTCAAACCAAAATTCCACACCATCGGGATGATTACATACACCACAGGTTCTGTGATGTGAATCCATGATCGCTTTTACGATGGATAATCCGATTCCGCTGCCGCCGTATTCCCGCGTGCGCGCCTTATCTACTTTATAAAATTTATCCCAGATATGCGCAATATCCTCATCCGGAATGTGACTGCCCGTATTAAATACACTGATCCGCAGGACATCTTCCTTACATGTATAAAAAATGCGGATCAGCTTGTCACCCGCCACATAGTGGATCGCATTGCTCAGATAGTTGGTCATGACCTCCTCGATCTGGAACTCATCGCCCCACACATACGCCTCTGGTTCATCAAAGCTGAGCCGGATCTCATTTTGCCGTAGCAGCAACGAATTGTTTTCAATCACGCCCCGGATCAGCTCCGTAATATCAAACCGGTCGATCGTGACCGGATCATTGCCAAATTCGAGATGGTTGAGTGTCAGCAGCTTTTGCACCATCCGATTCATTTTGCCCGCCTCATCCATGATAACATCACAGTAGAAGCTGCGGCTCTCTGCATCATCGTTGATGCACTCGTTCAGCCCTTCGGCATAACCCTGGATCAATGCCAGCGGTGTCTTTAACTCATGGGAGACATTCGACAAAAATTCCTTGCGCATCTCATCAATCTGTTCCTTTTTCGCAATGTCACTCTTCAACTCATTATTTGCCGTCTTTAGTTCGCTGATCGCCCGCTCCAACGTTGATGACAGACGATTCATATAAATACCGAGCTGCTCGATCTCCTGACTGTCATGTCCGGGCTCGTATTGTGCGCTGAAATCCAGCTCCGACATCTGACCTGCAATCTGCGTGAGCTGACGGATCGGCCGCGTGATGCGTCTGGTCACCAGCATAACGACCAATATGCTGACCAGGATGCCGCTCAGCCCGATATACGCCAGAAAACGATTCGATATCTGCACACTCTCACGGATGCTCTCCAATGCGGTACGCATCATAATGAGATTACCGTCCTCAAGCGTTCCCCACAATACCAGATATTCCGATGCCATACGGCTGTCCGTCACCTGAAGGATCATGTAACTGCCGGTATTCTCCACATTTTTGCGCCCACTGTCCGACGCTGCGCCAAACAACACATCCATAAACTGACGGGTCAGGTTCACACTGTCGTTGGATGTGGAACGCACAACCGTTCCATCCGAGGTCACGACGAGGATCTCTATGTTTCCGTTCGCACTGATGCGGTCAAACTGCACATCAAATTCGTCATCATTGAGCCTGCCGTTTGTGGCGGCGCGGTCGATCTCACCATATCCGCTCTCAAGCTGCGCGATCTTCATTTTGCTGTAATACTGTCCCAGAAAGGTTGTATTTAAAAACCAGCACAACAGAACTGTACCGGCAACAAGTGCAATGATCACCATACCGATCTGGGTCGTGATTGACCGTTTGTGCGAATGCTTCATATGGTTTTTCATATGCTGTTTCACGCTCCTATTCGCTTACTTCAAACTTATAGCCCATACCCCAGATCGTCTTGATATAATCTCCGTGGCTGCCCATCTTGCTCCGCAGCTTTTTCACATGTGTGTCGATCGTTCTGGCATCGCCAAAATAATCATAATTCCACACGCTGTTTAATATCTTCTCACGTGAAAGCGCAATACCCGCATTTTCTATAAAATAGGTGAGCAGTTCAAACTCCTTGTAGCTCAGCTCGACCGGCTTACCGTCGATCGTGACCATATGCGCCGCCTGATCTACCGTGATCGCTCCCGCTGTGAGCGTCTGTGCCTCTTCGGTCTGGTTTGTACGCCGCAAAATTGCCTCCACGCGGGCAACCAGAATCTTGGGACTGAACGGCTTGGCGATGTACTCATCCACACCGAGTTCAAATCCGTTCAGTTCGTCGTTCTCCCCGCCTTTTGCCGTCAGCATGATAATCGGCACCTTGGAATGCTCACGGATCTCCTTGCACACCTCAAATCCGTTCATCTTCGGCATCATGACGTCTAAAATAATGAGAGAAATGTCTTTGTCCGCATAAAACTTGTCCAGCGCTTCCTCTCCGTCGCCTGCCTCTACAACATCATACCCTTTTTTTACAAGGAAATCCCGCACAAGCTTCCGCATACGGCTCTCATCATCCACTACCAGTATTTTAATCGTTTTCTCCATAGATCACACGCTCCTTTTCACGAACTGCATTTTCCCGCTCAGTCAGCTGCTGCTCCCACGCGGAATATTTGTCAATCAGCTTGTTTTCATAATTAAGTATCGTCGGACTGTTGCTGCTGGCTGCGATCGCAAACATCACTGCAATCACCGCAGCTGCCACGACGTTGACCACAAGCGACCAGCGGAACGCGCGCCTGCTTTTATCGTTTTCCTCCCGCAGCGCTTTTGTTGTTCCCGCTGCATCCTGCACATGTATGGTGTCACCAATCGGAATCGGCAGAATCTTCTCATCCGGCACCTGAGGCATCGTATGCAGATAATCCTGCAATTCACGCAGATATGCCCGACCGACCGCCGTCTGAAACATCTGCTGCTCCACCATCCGCCGGTAGACCTGCAGCACCTGCTCCGGATGCTGTAAATCCATGCGCGCTTTCATATAACGGACACCCTCCAACTCCTTTTTTGCCTCCGTCAGCACATCCTCCGATTCAAATAAAAAACCATCTACTACCTGTTCACGCCCCATATCCAAACCCACTCTTTTTTATTTTCTATTGTTTATTATCATACATTTCACTTGAAGTGCAAGCAAAAACTATGTTTTTCACAATATCTACATACAATCCATGCAAATCGCTTCTATTATTTATTATTATATATTATAGCTCATACCTCGTAAATTGTCCAAAATGCAATAAAAATGAAAAAACATGTTCCATTTTTTAGTCATAATATGCTATAATAAAATCCAATATATAGTTCGTTTCATACATTACTTTGAGGAGGCAGCTATGAGTAAGTTAAAACACAACTCTTTTGCAAAGAACGAAAAAACTGCGAAAAAAGAACAAAAAGAAAACGCAGTGAAAAAGACCGCTGTAAAACCGGTTCAGGCAGCCGGAAGCAGGCAGGCAAAAGCAAAGAACAAATCAAAACAGAAAGGTGCCAGTATCAAGCTTAAGATCTTGATCCCGCTCCTCTCACTGTCAGCCGTGATCGTCGCATCCGGCCTGATCAATATGAACAGTATGCGCAAGATGCAGGCCAGCATCTCGGAGCTGACGACCGAAAGCCTTCCGACACAGTCTGCATTGCAGTCAGCGATTGCGGATTTCAGTGATCTGCAACGCTTGATTTATGCACACTGTCTCTCAGAGGACAAATACAATATGGAAAAGTATCAGGCAGAATCCGATGAACTTTTTGCCCAGATTGAGGATGCACTGACAACCTACGAAGCAGGCATCAGCTCGGATGAGGACAAAGCACTGATCGCCGACTTTCGTAAAAACTACGAGATGTACACTTATACATACCAGACAGCCCAGCAGCTAAGCTACAGCATGATGAAAAAGCTGGCACAGTCCTATGTTCCGAACCTGATGCAGAGCAGTGCCGACACGATGCAGGATCAGCTTCGGACGATGCGTTCAAACATTCAGGCTGCGATTGACCAGGAGGTAGCTGACCAGTATGCAAGCTATGAGCGCGCAGTTGTAGTTACCGTCACTGCTACGGTCGTTGGTATTCTGATTGCGCTCCTTGCCTTATTTATGACCAATCTCAGCGTGATCCGTCCGATCAAGAAAACAACGCAGAGCCTGGATCAGATCGTTGCCGCTATTCAGGCAGGTCAGGGTGATCTGACTGTCCGTATCAACGTAAAATCCAAGGACGAGCTCGGACGGCTCGCAGCAGGTATCAATGTATTTATTGAAACGTTGCAGAACATTATGTCACAGATCTCTGCCAATGCCGATCATCTCGGGCAGCTGGTGTCCACCGTTTACGGCAGCGTAGGCACTGCCAGTGGCAATGCATCCGACATCTCTTCTCTGTTAGAAGAGTTGTCAGCTACGATGGAGGAGATCTCTTCTACCACAACGAGTGTAAACGCGGAAGTATCCGATGTCGGCTCACAGGTATCCAGCATCGCTGATGAAACCGAGTCCATGAACAGCTACGCAGGCGAAATGGAATCCCGTGCACAGGAATTAGAGCAGGTTGCCCAGCAGAGCAAAGACAGCACCGTCGAGGTTATCAGCGGTATCATTTCCGCTCTGGAGCAGGCGATTGCAGACAGCAAGAGCGTATCGAAGGTCAATGACCTGACAGACGAGATCTTAAACGTATCCAGCCAGACGAATCTGTTAGCGCTGAATGCATCAATTGAGGCAGCCAGAGCCGGAGAAGCCGGAAAGGGATTTGCAGTCGTTGCAGATGAGATCCGTACACTGGCTGATTCGACGAGACAGACCGCAGGCAATATTCAGGAGATCAACCTGATGGTTGTACACGCGGTAGACGCGCTCGTAGACAATGCACATGCGATCGTAAATTATGTCAACGAAACAATCCTGCCGGATTATGATATGTTCGTAAAGACCGGAAAGCAGTACCGTGACGATGCAAGCTACATCAACGATACGATGAATTCTTTCCAGGATCACACCAACCATCTGCTCCAGATTATGCAACAGATCTCCGAGGCGGTTGCCGGTATTACAAAAGCGATCGAGGAAAGTGCGCTTGGCGTTACAAATGCGACCGAGAACACATCTACCCTTGTAAATAACATCGAGATCGTCAATCAGGAGATGGATACCAACCAACGCATCAGCCTTCAGTTAAAGCAGGAAGCAGACCGTTTTACACACCTTTAAAATGTATGAATCATATTAATATGTATAAGCACATAGCAAAAGCGCTGCAGCCAAGGCTGCAGCGCTTTTTATCTGCTCTTAATTATGCGTTGTTTTATACCGGTAAATACTTTCTCACTTCTGCACAGATCTGCTGCTCCTCAATCGGTTTTGACAGGTAATCATCAAATCCATACTCCAGATATTTCTTACGTGCGCCCGCAGCGTCATCCGCTGTCAGCAGTATCACCGGAACCGGTGCTGTCTGCTTTTTCAGCTCCAGCTCACGTACCTTCTCAAATGTCTCTGTACCTTCCATCTCCGGCATCATCTGATCCATGAATATCATATCCACAGATTTGCGTTCTAAAATCCTCAGGCATTCCGCACCGCTCTTTGCCATGATCGTTTTCAGTCCCATCTTGCGCAGCCAATTATCCATTTCTTTCAGATAAATCAGGTTGTCATCGACTACCATCACGGTATAGACCTTTTTAGCAGTCTCAGCTTCATCACCCGGCTGTCCCTGTGCCTCATCAACCGATCCCTGCCGGGCATCAAACGGCGTATTGTCTACGACCCTCTCGGGGAACATCAAACTAATTTTGGACTGTGTGCCATCTACACTGCAATACATCGTGCCTTTCATCTCCGTCAGCACCTTTGTACAGTATGCATACGGTATGTAATCCACCTTTTCTTCAAGCAGTTCCGCATCCTTATGCCTCATTGCTTCCAGACGGTTAAACTCGCCTGTCGTCGCTCCGTTATCCTCCAGATACAGCGTTGCAATCAGCAGTGTATCCGCGTAGCGTGTCTCCGACGTCACTTCCATCCTCATCTGTGATACCTTTGATGCGATACCGATACAGCGGAACACCGCAGTGAGTGCCTGCTCGATTCCATCCAGACTGCCATACCAGCGCTGCGGAATCTGTGGGCTGGCAACAAACTCTGCCTGACGGCATCTGCCCTGCCTGCGCGCCTCCAGCATACCACTCAGCAGCCGGACAAGCTGTTCGGTCGAATACTCAGTCTCCTTCAGCCGAACCATATCCTCCGATCCTGAATAATCCATCATGACAGCTACCATATCCTGCAGCTTCTGTCCTGCCTCGAAGATCTCCAGTGTCATTTCCCGCACATCCTCCGAAGACCGTTCATCCACATAGATCGCATCAGCACGGTCTTTGATAATATGCAGCGGAGAGCCGAATCCATGTGTCATATGGTTCAAAAACAGGTTGCGGATCTTGTCCAGATCCTTAGCGCGCCTTTTCACCTGTTCCAGATCCTTCATATAATAATACTCGTCCGTGCAGTCGTACAGCCACATCACATATCCGGTCAGATCTCCGTTCTCCTTCAGTTCCGAGACAACCACATTACAGATCTTGCCATTGTGCTCGATCACATCATGGTTGTGGAGATAAATCAGCTCAATAATGACCTCCCGCTCCTTCGGCTTTTCCAGCTCCGGGTAGAGCATGGCAGCGATCGGATTATATGCCTTCACATTGCGCTCATTGTCGAGGATGATATAGCCCTCTGCCATCTCGTCCAGAATCGTCTCACGCGCGATCTGGCCATCATCCAGAATATGATAATTGCCGTTCGCCCGGTAAGCAATCCAGCACGCTAACACCATCAATGCCGACTGCGCATCATATCCGCCTGTCAACCCTGCCAGATTCAGCACATAGCCCAGACACGGCAGTACGGTAAAGACTGCCAGCACGGTTACAATTGCGTCCTTTCCCTTGTTCTGGCGGATCACTGTACCGACATACAGAATTGCCGCGACCAGACAGATCACATATGCCATATACACATATCCAAGCGGCGTACAGTCAAAATGTATCTGCACCGCAAGCAGATTTTCCTCGAATGTATAATTGCGGAACAGAATCTGCAAGCCCTCGTCCACGCATACCAGTATGGCAAATACCACATTGAGCGCCCACAATATGTATGACCGGATCTTTCCCACCGAAAAATCACACAGCAGCTCAATCAGATGCAGCATAAATACCAGATACAGCAGCGCGGATACATACTGCGAACGCACTGCCCATTTGCTGCTCTGCTCGGACATCGTCGTCATCGCCTCCAGATAGCCATACATATTCAGTGCGGCACAGATCGATGCCACCAGCAGAATCCGCTGTTTTCTCGTGTTCTTTGTCTGATAGATCCGGTAGATCAACCAGAATGTTGCCAGAAACAGCGAAAACTGAATGATACGCACAACCATATACACCACATTTATCATATATGCATCCCTCTTTTTCGTAATATTTTATCCGATCAATGCCTTTGTCTGTCAGCATACTTATCCATCATCAGATACTATAATTTTATCCTCTTTCGCATCGATTGTAAAGCGAAAAAGTAACATTCCAACATTACAAATGGACAGACACCATCCGGTATCTGCCCATCTGAATGAAAGAATTCATAGGAAGGCTATTTAATTTTGCGGTATGTCCCGTGTCTGAAACATATAATCACTATCCTCAACGGAATAGTACACGACACTTCCCTCTTCTGGATACCCCATGCCAAGCTGCAATGCCTTTTCCTGCACATTGTATCTGCCGGCGGCATCCTCCAGACGCTTCTGCGCGTCATCATTCTGCTGGCGCAGTGTATTCAGTTCCTTTTGCAATACAGCGACCCGGTAGGTCTGCTGCTGCACCCGGAAACTGATCTGTAAAAACACCGTGCAGACAACCAGCGTCAATACGGTGACAAGCACCAGACGAGCCAGTCTGTCGCGGTTCTCTCGCATCTCACGGTTCGCGCGGATCGTATAATATCGTTTCAGGTGTTCTTCTCTCTGAGCTCTGTAATAATCATCAATCTGCACCTCTGTCATATAGGCTGCATTCTGTTCAAGCATATTCCGTTCCCGCCTTTATCTGTTCTAGCAGATCTGTAACTGCCCACAGCTCACCACTCACAGCGATCCGAAACAACCTGCTCTCATCATGGTATTCATACGAAATCGACGCGATCCCGTCACCGCAATGCTGCTCCAGCTGTGTGTAGACAGTTATCCCCTGCATCTGTGTCACCCCCGGCAGATCCAGCAAAGCGCAAAATGCCGCTGTCTCCCGCTGCGAGGTTCCAAGATAGCTGCGCACGATCTGTGTCGGCGAACTGTTCCCCGGCTGTTGTCTGGAAAACAGCTTCTTGACCTCATCCTCTGTAAAACGCCACTGAACACCAATTTTCTGTCCGGTAAGTGTCCCATCCTTTAAATAATTACGGATCGTTCGACTGGTCATACCGGTTACTCTGGCGACATCCGCTACTGTATATAATTTTTCATCCAGCATACCGATGCCTCCTCGTATTCTATTATATTTCATTCCATTTCATTTGTAAACATTTTTTTACATCTGTTTTATCTATTTTACATATTTTTTACTATTATTATATCTATTTTCTCTTTTTTATCTTTATTTTCTATATTACATACTATTTTTCATATATTTTCATATTAAACGGTATAAAAAAGAGTCGCTCGCGACTCTTTCGCGCTCGAGCGGTATGCGAAGCATATATTTCATTTCCGCGAGATGCGCATCCTCGCGGAGCGTTTTTAATTCATAGGAAAGAATTTCCTATGAATTAAAAAGAGCATGTGCTCCAATGTACCGGAACACACGCTCTTTCCTTTTTTTATATTCGATTATCCAAGATTGCGGATCTTGAAATCCCGCTCTGCCTCGCGTCTGGCATCCTTTTTCGCGATGTCCTGACGCTTGTCGTACAGCTTTTTACCTCTCGCCAATGCGATCTCCACCTTGACCAGACTGCCCTTGAAATAGACCTTGACCGGAATCAGCGTATAGCCTTTTTCCTTGATCTTGCCGAGCAGCCGCATAATCTCTTTTTTATGCATGAGCAGACGCTTCGGACGCAGCGGATCTTTGTTGAAGATGTTGCCTTTCTCATAAGGGCTCACATGCATGCCGTAGATAATGACCTCACCGTTTTCAATGTGGATAAATGCCTCCTTGATGCTGCAATGACCCTGTCTGAGCGACTTGACCTCCGTGCCGAACAGCTCCACACCCGCCTCAAAGGTCTCCTCCAGAAAATAGTCATGATGTGCTTTTTTATTGTTTGCGATCAGCTTGATGTTTGATGTTTCCTTTGTCATGATCTGCGCACTTACTCCTCCGGTTTATACAAATGTCTGGGAATGCCGTCTACCATAATCGGCTGCACATCGCCCTGAATGAGCGGACGCACATAATTGACGAAATCCTCCGTGACATAATCGCCATCCTCATTCATCCAGTCTCTGGGCACGAGTTTCTCGTCATTTGCGATCTTGTGCACATCCTTGACCTCAGTCGTACTCTGATACGGGTCATCGGATGTCCGGACGATGACAACCATCTTGCCGGAATCGCCCTCGTCTGCCGCCTTGACCGCAGCACCGCCGACCTGATATGCCTCTAAAATATCCACGCGCGAGCTCAGATGTGATGCCGAACGCTGCAGCGTGCTCAGCTCAATCGCACGTGTCTTGCATCCGAGTTCCCCGGCGATAAAGCTCGCCAGATAGGACGCTGTACCCGATAACTGCTTATGACCGAACGCATCAACAAAATCAATGCTCGAACCGTATTCACACACATATTTTCCGTCCGATGTATGAATGCCCTCGGACACTGCCACAACGACCGAGCTCTTCTTTTGCAGACGGCTCTTTACTTTTTCCTTAAAGCTCTGAAAATCAAACGGAATCTCAGGCAAATAGATCATATCCGGTCCCGCGCAGTCCTCACCCTTTGCCAGTGCCGCTGCGCCGGTCAGCCATCCCGCATTTCTTCCCATGATCTCTACGATCGTCACTACGCCCTTGTCATAACGCAGACAGAAGCTGTCGCGTATGATCTCCTTGACGGACGTTCCGATATATTTTGCCGCACTGCCGTAGCCGGGCGTATGATCGGTCAGCGCCAGATCATTGTCG
>CALBJL010000179.1 GCA_937893485.1 uncultured bacterium
GGATGAGTCTTATTTTCAGGAGACACTAAAAAAGATCATCGCGACGAGGGAGCGCGCAAAGGGTGAGCTGCGGGAGCTCGGGTTTACGATACCCGATTCCAAGAGCAATTTCCTCTTTATCAGCCATCCGAAGGTAGCTGCAAGGGAGCTGTTTGCGATGCTGCGCGAAAAGAATATCTATGTGCGCTATTTTGATAAGCCGCGCATCGATAATATGCTGCGTGTGACGGTCGGAACGGATGACGAGATGGATCGTCTGATTGCATGTCTGAAGGAGTATATATGCTGAAAAAATATTTATGGGTTTTCTTTGTATCTATGGTGCCGATTATTGAGCTGCGAGGTGCGATTCCGATCTCGCAGGGGCTCGGACTGCCGATCGGATGGAGCTATGTGGTCAGTATTATCGGGAATATGCTGCCGGTTCCGTTCATTTATCTGTTCGCGCGGAAAGTGCTCGAATGGGGCGCAGACAAACCGCTCATCGGCGGGTTCTTTAGCTGGTGTCTCGCAAAGGGAGAGTCCGGCGGACAGAAATTGCAGGAGAAAGCGGGCAGAGGGCTTTTTATCGCGCTCATGCTGTTTGTCGGTGTTCCGCTGCCGGGAACGGGCGCGTGGACGGGAACGCTCGCCGCGAGCATTCTTGATATGGATTTTAAATCCAGTGTATTAGCCGTGATGTGCGGCGTGCTGCTCGCCGGAGTGATCATGATGATCGCGAGCTTCGGTGTGTTTGGCGTGCTGTTATCGTAATTATTGAGAGAATCAGAAGCCGGATTAGTCGTGCGGAATATCGTGAAAACGTCCGTCGAGCTCCTCGGTCTTTACGACATTGATGAATGCGTGTGGATCGATCGAACGGATGAGCGGAATGAGCTCACGCTTCGCCTCGGAGTTGATGACCGAGTAGATCAGCGTGCGCTCTTTTTGTTCATAGCAGCCGATGCCGTGAAAGAGTGTGGCATCGTGGTTCGTCAGCTCGCGGATCGCCAGATACACCTCATGGGACTTGTCCGAGATAATAAACAGCGTCTGCTTCTGGTAGCGCTTGTACAGAAACTGGATCACCTGTGTGCTGCAGAACTGGTAGATAATCGAATAGAGCGCGATCGACCAGCCGAACAGTGCACCGGCGAGCACAAGCATGAGCACGTTTCCGAGCAGAATATAATTCCATGCATCAATGCCCTTCTGGTGGGAGAAAAAGATGCTGATAAAATCTGTGCCGCCCGTTGTCGCGCCGACGTTCAGGCACAGACTGATTGCAAAGCCGTTTAAAATACCGCCGAATACGCTGATGAGCAGGATATCTTTCGTAAACAGGTACGGCGGGAGGACATCCACAAAAAAGCTCGACAGGATGATCACGATGATTGAGTAGCAGGTGAACCGCTTGCCGATATATTTAAAAGCGATATAGGTCGGCACCAGGTTCAGCAGGATATTGAACGCGGAGAACGGAATGGAAATGTGCAGATAGTCCAGAAAGATCTTCTGCAGCAGCAGCGACAGCCCGGAAAAACCGCCCGGGAACAATCCGGCGGTCTTGGCGAAGCAGCGCAGGTTCCACGCATAGAAAATAGATGCAAAAATAACGACAAACAGGCGGAATGCCTGATAAAATTTCGGATGTCTGGATTCTAATGACTGAAACATAATTGGTACTCCCTTCTGATTTTTTCTCAGTATACCACAGCCGGGGACAGTCGTCTACGGGGAATTGCGTATGTAATCAGCCGCGTGAATTGACTTGCTTTGTATAAGATGCTATGATAAAAAGCAGTGTAGTACAGTGTAGTGTTTTTGCACGCACAGATTTGCATGATAGGAGACAGAGAAGTGTATACAGAAAAAACTCATAGGGAAGCGGCAGGTATGATCAAAAACAAACTGTTTTTGTATCTGACGGAATTTTTTGCGGGTATGTCGGTTATGGCGGTCGAGCTGGGCGCGAGCAGGTTGCTGGCGCCTTATTTTAGTTCTTCACAGATCGTGTGGACAATCATTATCGGAACGATCATGATCGCGATGGCACTCGGCAATATCTACGGAGGCAAGAGTGCGGACAAATCCCCCGATCCCGACCGGCTTTACGGCAGAATACTGATCGCGGCGATCTGGATCGCGCTGATTCCGGTTGTCGGAAAATATATTGTGCTCGGCATCTCGGCGCTGCTGATCTTTACGGTCAGCAATAACTTCCTCATTATCGCGGCGTTTTGTGCGTGCATGGTGATTTTTGTATTTCCGCTGTTTCTGCTCGGAACGGTCACACCGTCACTGGCAAAATATTCGGTGGACAGCCTTGACGACAGCGGCAGAACTGTAGGTACGCTCGGAGCGTTCAATACGATCGGCAGTATCATCGGAACGTTTGTGCCGACCTTTGTGACGATTCCGGCGGTCGGTACGTCGATTACCTTTTTGATCTTTTCCGGTATTCTGATCGTGCTCGCGGCGGTTTATTTTATCAGCAAAAAGGCTGGGAAAAAGAAGGTAGTTGCGGCGGTACTGATCTTTGTGCTGTGCTGCGGGCTCGGCTATTCGGATTCGTTTGCGTTCTGGCAGAAGGATCTGACCTATGAGGGCGAGTCTATTTATAATTATCTCCAGGTATCGCAAAATGATAAGCGCGTGATTTTATCGACGAATGTGCTTTTTGGTGTGCAGTCGGTCTATATGAAGGATGAGGATCTGACCGGCATGTATTATGATTATGCGATGGCGGCACCGCTCATGGTGCCGGACAAGCAGGTGTCGGATATGGATGTGCTGATTTTAGGCATGGGTACGGGAACGTATGCGACACAGTGCCGGAGGTATCTCGGCGATATGAATGTGGAGGGCGTGGAGATCGACGAGAAGATCACGCAGCTTTCCAGACAATATTTTTCTCTGCCGGAGGATGTGAAGGTCACGACCTATGACGGCAGGGCTTTTTTGAATGCATCGGATGAGAAATATGATGTGATCATGGTCGATGCCTATCAGGATATCACGATTCCGTTCCAGATGTCGTCAACGGAATTTTTTACGTTGGTGCGGGAGCATCTGAATGAAAACGGTGTGATGGTCGTCAATATGAATATGCGCGGCAGCGGGGAGGGAAATATCAATCAGTACCTCTCGGATACGATCGCGTCGGTGTTTGATACCGTTTACACGGTCGATGTCAAGGGCTCGACGAACCGTGAGCTGTTTGCATCGAATGATCCGCAGATGTTAGAGACACTGACCGCACAGACAGCATCGGTTGAAAATGAACAGCTGCGGGAGCTGTTGACGAAGGTTGCTGATAACTGCGAGCAGTATGTGGCGGGAGATTATATCATGACTGACGATCAGGCACCGGTAGAGCTGCTCGGCATGCGGGTGATCGATCAGGTGATCAGTGAGGAAGTCGCTTACTATAAAGGCATTTATGAACGGGAAGGGATCAGCGGTCTGCTCGATCATATCTGATCCGAAGGCGTTTAGCAGGAGGCAGTGACTTATCTTCATGGTATAAGGGTTCTCTTGCTCCAAAAATCGAGGTA
>CALBJL010000180.1 GCA_937893485.1 uncultured bacterium
TCTGGTAGATCAGATCTACGATCAGCTTCATCTCATGGATGCACTCGAAGTATGCATTTCTCGGATCGTATCCAGCCTCGCATAAGGTCTCGAAACCGGCCTGCATCAATGCACATACACCACCACAGAGAACTGCCTGCTCACCAAAGAGGTCTGTCTCTGTCTCAGTACGGAAGGTAGTCTCTAAGACTCCGGCTCTTGCTCCGCCGATACCCAATGCATATGCAAGTGCCATGTCAAGTGCCTTACCTGTTGCATCCTGCTCTACTGCTACCAGACAAGGAGTTCCCTTACCTGCCTGATACTCAGAACGTACGGTATGTCCCGGTGCCTTCGGAGCGATCATTGTAACATCAACATCCTTCGGGGGCTTGATGCATCCGAAATGGATATTGAAACCATGAGCGAACATTAACATATTTCCAGCCTCAAGGTTGGGCTCGATGTCCTTCTTGTACATATCAGCCTGTAACTCATCGTTGATCAGGATCATGATGATGTCAGCTTTCTTAGCAGCCTCTGCTGCTACGTATACTTCAAATCCCTGCTCCTCGGCTTTCTTCCAGGACTTGCTGCCCTCATAAAGTCCGATGATAACGTTGCATCCAGACTCCTTTAAGTTTAACGCATGCGCATGTCCCTGGCTGCCGTAACCGATGATGGCGATGGTTTTTCCATCAAGTAAAGAAAGGTTACAGTCTTCCTGATAAAAAATTCTTGCCTGTGATTCCATTGATAGTTGCCTCCTATTTTTTAATCTAAATATGTAACATCCGCGGACCCGCGGGTAAGTCCTGTAATGCCCGTTCTAGCCAGCTCCAAGACCTCGTAGCCTGAGAGCAGATCCAAAAAAGCCTCCAGCTTTGCCTGTTGCCCGGTCAGTTCAATCACCATAGAGTCGTTGGTCACATCCACGATCTTTCCGCGGAAAATGTCCGTCACATTCATCACTGCCTGACGCTCCGTATCCTTTGCACGGATCTTTACAAGAATCAGCTCGCGCGTCACGGATGACTCGTTATCCAACACTTTGATATCCAGTACATCCTCCAGCTTTTCCAACTGTTTTCTGATCTGATCCAGCACCAGCTCGTCCCCTGTACTCACGATCGTAATACGTGTAAATCTGGGATCAGCCGTCACACCGGCAGAAAAGCTATCGATATTGTAACCTCTGCGGCTGAACAGTCCGGATATATGACTCGTCACACCGGCTGTGTTTTCTACGAGCAATGATAAAATCTGCTTTCTCATCTTACATCTTCCTCTTGTGGTCTCCCACTCTCTACTTTCTGGCTTTTTTTATTCTAGCATATCTGCCTGTTTTGTCAACACTTTAGTTTCGCAGCGAATGCGAACCTACGATTTTTAACCTACTGCGTATGCCTCATCGGTAGAATACACGGAAAATCCTTTTTCCTCAAGTGTCTTTACCGCGGTCTCGGCATCTCTGGTCTTTAAAACTGCGGATGCGTCCGCACCGTTTGCAAATGCATACATGTATTCGACATTCACCTTTGCGTCCTCGAGTGCCTTCATCGCCTTGTACAGTGAGCCCACTGCGTGGGGCACACGGATACAGATCACATCTGTGAGCATTGCCGATACGCTTTTTTCCTTGAGCACGCGCTGTGCTTTTTCGGGATCGGATACGATCATGCGCAACATACCGTACTCACTCGTATCTGCCAAACTCGTTGCTACCACATTGATGTCATTGGTCGCTAAAATCTCCAGAACATCCTTGATACGTCCTTCTCTGTTTTCCAAAAAAACGGATAACTGCTTTACGATCATATGATACCTCCTTTTAGTTTAAACCACGGTTATCGATGACACGCTTTGCTTTTCCTTCGCTTCGCTGGATCGTCATTGGCTCAACAAGCTTGACAACAACAGAAATTCCAAGTGCCTGCTTTAAGCGCGCACCGACTTCTTTCTTCAATGCATCGAGCCGTCCGATCTCGTCGGAGAATACGCCCTCGTTGACCTCTACCATGACGGTGAGGATATCGGCATTGTTCGCGCGGTCTACAACCATCAGGTAATGGTTGGAAATATCGCCACCCATTGACAGCAGTACGGTCTCGACCTGTGTCGGGAATACATTGACCCCGCGGATAACCTTCATGTCGTCGGTACGTCCCTTGAACTTGCTGATGCGGGGTGTCGTTCTGCCACACGCACAGGTGCTGTGATCAATGCTCGTCAGATCCTTGGTGCGGTAACGGAGTAACGGCATACCTTCTTTTTCCAGTGTCGTAAATACGAGCTCTCCGAGTTCTCCGTCTGCGACTGCCTCGTGTGTCACGGGATCCAGCACTTCCGGATAGAAGAAATCGTGATTGATATGTAAGCCGTTGTGATGCTGGCAGTCCTGTGCCACGCCGGGACCGGTGATCTCGCACAATCCGTAAATATCAAAGCACTCGATACCGAGCAGCTCCTCGATCTTGCCGCGCATTTCCTCTGTCCACGGCTCTGCACCGTGAATACCAACCTTTAGCTTCATCGCATCGGTCTTACCTGCCGCTTTAATCGCCTCTCCGAGATTCAGGGCATAGGACGGTGTACACATCAGTGCGGTTGCTCCAAGGTCTTCCATGACCATGATCTGACGCTGGGTATTGCCGGCTGACATCGGTACTGCCATTGCGCCGAGGCGCTGTGCACCGAAATCGGCACCCAGTCCTCCGGTAAAGAGACCATAACCGTAACATACATGGACAATATCTTCTCTGGTCAGTCCTGCCATCGTCATACATCTGCCGATGCTCTCTGCCCACACCTCAACGTCATGCTTTGTATAGCCGACGATCGTGAGCTTTCCGGTCGTACCGGATGTTCCCTGTACACGGACGATCTCTGATTTTGGTACTGCCCAGAATCCGGTCGGATAGTTTTCTCTCAGATCATCCTTTGTCGTAAACGGCAGCTTGACGATATCCTCGATTCCTTTGATATCGCCCGGCTCTACGCCGAGTTCTTTCATTTTCTTCGTATAAAAAGGGACATTTTCATAGCAGCGTTTCACGACTGCCTTTAATTTTTCTCCCTGAAGTGCAGCCATCTCGTCTGCGCTCATGCACTCATATTCCGGACTCAAAATCAGTTCTTTGTGTGCCATTGTTTTTCTCCTTGTAATATTTTCACCTCTATTAGGTAATTTAGGTAATTGCGAAACTACGGCAAGAGGTCGCAGCTCCCGCACGCATGTCTGTTTGCACCTATCAACGGCAGCTCCCTGTATGTTTACATGCTGCATACATATCGTTCCTGCCTTCGTGTACAGCAGGCTGACCGCGCAAGGTGTTCTGCCATGCCGTTTGTGCGACGGGTTCACGCGGAAAGAATGCTCCATAACCAGTCACACGGCAGCAGAGAAAAGCTGATTTTGCTTTTACTCTGTGCCGCCCCGCGTGATTTACCCGGGAGCAGAACCGGATGGCAGGACACCTGCGTGGTCAACCTGCGTCCGCATAGCCAAAAATATCTGCCTGATCATCTCACATCCTCGCAGCCAAAAATGCCTGACTATGCACCATATCCCGCATCAAATGCAGCCTTATTCACATCAATGGTTTTCGGCGGCACGGTGTGCTCGATCACGCTGTACCACTGCTCCTTTGAGAAATCCATATGTCTTGCCGCCATTCCGAGCACGACCAGATTGGATACTCTCGAGTTGCCCAGCTTCTTTGCCTCCTCGGTGGCATCGATCGCATAGACCGTAACGTCCTTTTCCAGATCCTCTAAAATATGCTCCGGATACTCTGCCGCACCGATAATCACCGGCATCGGATCGATCCGCCAGTCATTTGCGATCAGCACGCCATCTTTTTTCAGGAAATGGCGGTAACGCAGTGCCTCCAGACGTTCAAACGCGATGATGACATCCGCCTGTCCTTCCTCGACGATCGGCTCAGCCACTTTCTCGCCGTAGCGCACATAAGTAACCACACTGCCTCCGCGCTGTGACATACCGTGTACTTCCGAAATCTTTACATCAAATCCATTCTCTAAGGCAAGCCCGCCTAAAATACGGCTGGTAAGCAGGGTTCCCTGTCCACCTACGCCGACGATCATGATACTCTTTGTCTCACTCATCCTACTCACCCACTTTCTCGATTGCCTGGAATTTGCAGAGCTGCTCACACAGTCCGCAGCCGGTACACATCGTATCATCGATGCGGACGGTTCCGTCTGCCTGCTTGCTGATCGCAGGGCATCCGGGCTTTAAGCACATGCCGCACTTCTTACACTTATCAGAAAGTGACACATATACCGGTTTTTTACGCTTATCCAGCAATACGCAGGGAGTCTTTGTAATGATCACGTGGATCTCATCGCTCTCGTTTGCAGCATTGATCTCACGCTCTAAGGTCTCCAGATCAAACGCATTGATCTCCTGTACATGCTTGACACCGAGTGCCTCGCACAGTCTCACAAGGTTGACCGCATTGGTCGGCTCTTTCTGTAGCGTCCATCCGGTCGCTGCATGATCCTGATGTCCGGTCATACCTGTGGTAGAGTTATCTAAAATGATCACCGTTCCGGTCGCTTTGTTATAAACCATATTCATGAGTGAATTCACACCGGTATGCAGGAAGGTCGAATCACCGATCACAGCTACCCAGTTCTTTTTGAACTCCTTGCCTGCTGCCTTTTCGATTCCATGCATACTGCTGATGCTGGCACCCATACAGATCGTTGAATCAACAACGGATAGCGGTGCAACCGCTCCGAGTGTATAGCATCCGATATCTCCGGCTGCGTGGATACCCAGTTTCTTTAATATGTAGAAAACGCTTCTGTGCGGGCATCCGGGGCAGAGAATCGGCGGACGGTTCGGCACCTGTGCCGGTGTCTTTGCATCCACAGTCTCACCTAAAATACGCTCACGCAGCATATTGGCACTGTACTCGCCGAGCAGTGTAAAGCACTCCTTACCCTTGCAGGTGATCCCCATTGCACGCACCTGTGTCTCAATGACGGGGTCAAGCTCTTCTACGATATATAATTCCTCTACCTGTGCGGCAAAATCCGCGATCAGCTTTGCAGGTAACGGATGAACCATGCCTAACTTCAATACGGATGCATCCGGCAGCGCCTCACGCACATACTGGTACGGAATACCGCTCGTGATGACACCGATCTTTTTGTCACGCATCTCTACGCGGTTGACCGGCAGTGTGTTTGCTGCCTCAGCCAGCTCTGCCATCTTCTCCTCAATCACGCCGTGGCGCGCCTTTGCCATTGCGGGCATCATGACACGCTTGGCAATATTTTTCTCATAGGGGATCAGCTCGCGCTCTACGCGGTCCTCCAATTCAACCGTACTCTGTGAATGTGCCAGTCTGGTCGTCGTGCGCAGAATAAACGGGCGGTCGAACTGCTCACTGTAATCAAATGCGAGCTTCATGAACTCCTTTGCCTCTCCACTGTCGGACGGCTCGAGCACCGGCACATGTGCCGCACGTGCAACCATACGTGTATCCTGCTCGTTCTGTGAGCTGTACAAGCCCGGATCGTCTGCGACCACGAGCACCAGTCCACCGGTCACACCCATATAGGATGCCGTATACAACGGATCGGAGGCAACGTTTAATCCGACATGCTTCATACATGCCATTGCTCTGGCTCCCGCCATGCTCGCACCGATCGCTACCTCTGTCGCCACCTTTTCATTCGGAGACCACTCTGCGTACAACTCATCCTTGTACTGTACGAGTGCCTCACTAATCTCTGTACTCGGAGTACCCGGATACGCTGCCGATACGCGCACGCCTGCCTCATAAGCACCGCGGGCAATCGCTTCGTTTCCGAGCATCATGACTTTCTTACCCATTTCTTTTCTCCTTTAACGCTTTAGTGAATTACATAATTATCTACTATTATATAAGAAAATCTCTCAATATGCAACAACAGAAAAAGAATCGGGCGCAGGCCACATGTTTGTGACTTGCGCCCAATCATACGCTTCTGCTTCTTGCTTTAACGAACGTTGTCATAATGAGTCCACATCCGGATGATTTTTACCGTACCATCATACGGACCTCCATCACACATAATCGGCTCGTGATACACCTGATATACCAGCCGATGCTGGATATTGATTCTGCGTGAGTAGACTCCTTGTAAATTTCCGACAAGTTCTTCGTATTGTGGTGGTCTTTGAAAAGGATTCTCCCGAAGAATTTCAATTAACCTTTTTGCCTTTTCATCCAGCTTCACGCCCTTTAGGTTTTTAATATCTTTTACCGCTTGCTTGTCATATACAATTCTGTACATACGATTACCATTCTACATTTTCTTCTGAAACGCAATCTTCAATCGGGGTATCCATTCCTCTCCTTATAGATTCAACCATTCCAGGAACTGAGTTCAGATAAATTGTTTCCTGAATTGCATTCCAGTCATCTTCAGAAATCAATACCGCATTCCCTTTTTTGCTTACAATCAAAGCCGGCTCACTATATAGATTGACATCTTCCACTAAATTGTAGAGTTCCTTTCTCGCGTTGGTTATATTGATTGCTGACATAATAAATCTCCCTGTAATTATAATTGTAGGTTATCTCTGGTCTCTCTTAGACATTTTTCCTTTGATCATCCTTCGTAAAATTCTCGTACATTCTATCATTTGTAGCTTATGTCAAACTAATTATAGCGTACGTTTTTGCGTACGTCAAGTAGTATAATTATATCGTTACCCGTATCATAAATCACTCACATTCGCAATCAACAGTTTGTTACCGATATGCGCAGACGGTAAAATATATTTACAGAGCCGCTCATACCGCCCACTTGTCAGCACAATCCGCACATCTGTGCGCAGATCATACTTTTCGCATGCCGCCTGCATTGCAGTGAAAAGAAGTGTGCGCACTTCCTGTTCCGAACCGGCACAAAACAACGTCGGATACAGGGTGGCTGTCGAGCCGTGTAAATCATCATGCCTGACACACTGCACAATCAGTCCGGCACATACATGTTCACCATCCATCAAAAAACAGCTCAAATCCGGATCATAGCAGTCGCCCATGTAATTCACATCATAGAGCATTGCTGATTCCCGCATATTTGCAAGCGCTGCAATCCCCTCCCGGATCATTGTCACAGACTGCCTGCGAAACGGTACGGCACGTGTAGACGCAGTTCCTATCCGGTGAAAAAACGGATGAAGAAGCAATGTGCGCAGATCTGTGAGCCATTCCCCGAACAGCTTTTGCTCCTGTTCAAACAGCCGCTCCTTAAAGTACTGTTTCTGCCTGTCACAGACAAGCTCTCGCCCATACTCCTCATTGATATAAGCTTTGATACTCCCATATCCCGCATTTTTTGCCATTTCAAATGCTTTCAAAAGCAGCTGCTCACCAACACCCTGCATCCGGTGATCTGCGTTCACACACAGCCAGTCGATAATCAGGAACTGTTTGAAAACGGAACAGATCATCAATCCCATCGGCACATCCTCCCCGACCGGCTCCATCCGGTCGGTCGCAATCAACGCAAAGGTATTTGGGAATTCCAGCCAGTCCATCATCTGGAGCGGATCCATGTCCACAAAAAAATCTCTTTGTTCTCTGGTCAAATATGATATGTTCATCTGCTCTTTTTCACTCCGATCATTTTTTTACCACGAATCACAGATACTCCTTTTTTTTCAGGAAATATCTTATCCGTTAATGCCCGCGTTGCATCATTGCATCGATGGATCACCACCTTTGTATCTGCCGGATAATGTGCCACCAGCTGCCTGATCGTATACTTGATCATCCGGATCATATCCTGCTTACCCGCAGGCTCAGACGCATAAAAAACTTCCGTCTCCAACGTACCTGATGGCTGCTTATGTACGAGCAGGAAGCCGCACACCATGCCCTTGATCAACACACAGGATGACAGCTCCGGCTCGAACCAGCTAACCGGAAGCACCGGCAGATCCGGCAGTATTCCGGCCCGTTTCCAGTAAATACAGTTGTCGATGCCTTTTCGCATCTGATTCAGCGTCAGCATGCCAATCGATGTGATATTTCCCGGATTCTGTGCTTTCTCTGGCAATGGCAATGCAAGAAAATCTGCCACCGTAAGTATCAGATCGCTGCTCTCGACCGAATGCTGCAGCGTGTATCCAAGCATATCAAACAGCTCCATCTCTGCAGCATGCGTTCCCTCTTCAAACTCGAATGATATAGATGCCACGCCATCACTCTCGCAGCTCTGTCCACATGTAACCAGAAGTGGCAGCCCGAAATTATTGTTCCTTGCATAATAACTGACCAGATGTGCGGTCTTTATCTCACCGGTTTCATCTGTACGATGTTCAATTTTCCACATCAGGACAGCATCCGGCTGATTGTTCGTCATCTGAAGTGCCATCGCGTGATAACAATCCCTGCCGATATGTTCAACCACATCTGCATCTAAAAACGGCAGATATTTATTTTGATTTTCCTTTGTAATTGTTACAAACTTCATTGCCAAACAATCTCCTAACTATTCTGAAATGTCTCACTTTCCTTCTCAATATCATTTTTCCACTTCTCGATGTCAGTTATCAGCAGCTCCAGCTTTTCTGCATTGGGCTGCTTTTTCTTACAGATCTGTTTGAGCTGTTTTTCCCATTCACTGATCTTCTCAGCCGGGATCACATACGGATATTTTTTCAATTCCTCCAGACTCAGCGTAAGTGAATCACTGTTCAGACGCTCTCTCGCTTCGTCAAGAAGTGCCTCCTTTTCTTCCGCACCCGTCTCCGTCTGTGCCTGCTTTAACGCATCACTTCCGCCAGTGACATTGGACTGCAATACTGTAAGGTTACTGTTAATCTCTATGGCATGGTCTCTTAGCTGCTCCTGCCGCTGTTCTTCCACGGACTGCAAGCCAATGACCTGTTTGATCTCACGGACCGCAAGATGAATCTCGTCCTGCAATGTCCGCAATGCGTCCGCATCTTCCTCTGCCACGATACGCTCCAGCCGTGTACACCAGTCCTTGATCCGGGACTGCTTGATGACTTTTGATTTTTTCGGAATAGTAAGCAGAATGCCCTTTAAGGAATCGGCATCCCAGCCACCTGTTTCGTCCGGCTCTCCCAACAGCTTGGTTCGAAGTTTCTCCTGGAATTCTTCCGGTGACATGGTCTCCAGCATATGCTCTTTTGTCTTTAGCATCTCCAGCCCGACCTCTGTCGACAAATCTGTATAGCCTAAGATTTCAACCACCTGATCACCATCTGCCCGGAGTTTCTGGTCGCTTGTCGGTTCCGGCGTTTTTCTGCGTGATTTGTCCTCGTCTCCAAGGATGGAGCCATACCGCCACAGACCTATAAATCCCAGTTTACGGATCGTCGCACCGGCACGCTCCAGCATTACCTTGCCCATTGTCTCATAGAATTCATCCACAGATGTCTCGCGGCGTTCATCATCTACCCGGTCAATCGTGCGCACGCGCTCCAGCAATGCCTGCTCGTACAGGCTCATAAATGTCTGCTCCTGACGGATCTGCTCCTGCCACTGACCGCTTTGCTTTGCTGCCTGATAATCATCGTAGGCTTTCTTCAGTTCTGCGCCATGGTTGTCCTCCTGTGCAAACCACGTCTTCATCTCATCTGCAAAAGCTCTCTGATCGGCAGCTTCAAGCTTTTTACGGACATCCGCCAAAAGTCCCTCACTCTCACCGTTCATGCGATACAGGCGCTCTGCCTGCTCCACCAGCTGATTGCCTGTCTCTGCCAGTTCCCTGTCTGATATCTGTCCATTCTTTTTTAACGCCTCGTAATGGCTGAGATTCTGTAAAAACGCATCTGTCAGACTGCCCTTTGACATGGATGCCAGCTGCATGAAGCAGTCTGCCAGCTTCTCCTGCGGAGGCTCCTTTTCATCCAGATAGTGTAAGATCTGCTGCTGCAATTCACGATACTGTGCGACCAGTACACCCTCATCCTCTGCACACAGATGTACAATGCTGTTCACTGCTTCATCCAACCGGTCAGTCACCAATGCCCGGTGTGTCTCATCATAAATACCGGTACTGAATAAAGCTGCGCAGCTGCTCAGCTGTTCACCCATCAGCCGTATATCCCGGATGTTTCCCAGCGCTTTTCTCTTCAGGAGATCATTCAGCAGCGTCTCACGGTTCAGTTCGGGGTGAAGCTGCTTTTTCACGGTAATCTCTATATTTTCCGGCTTCGGGTTGCTTTTTCTGTCCGATTTCCACTTATTTTTCTCTATCAGATATTTCGCAACCTCAGGCTGAACCTCGGACAGAAGATCTGTCTTCTTTTCCGGTCGTCGGACAAGCAGATCCAGAATACTGTTTTTGACCATTGCGATGCTCTCATTCATCTCAGTCACCGTATTCTGCAGACGAAGCTGGCACTGCGAGAAATTGTACACAGCGGCAGGCAGCTCGAGCCCCAGCTCCTGTGCCTTGAGCAGTGCCACGGCGATACGAAGCCCAGCCTGTTCACGTCCATCTGTCGTGATCGCATCCTGGAATACCGCACTAAGGAGCGTTTTCTTATTCTGATAGGCTGCCTCGGACTTTTTGGAGAGCAGCTTATGGAAGCCGTGGCGGAAGCCTTCCAGATTACCTGCGGCAGCCGCACACAGCATATGCATGATGTGTATCTGCTGCTCCTTTGTGAGCTGCGTCGCATTACCGAAATCAATCACCGTAGCCTTTTCATCGTCGATCATGATATTTCCGGCATGCAGGTCTCCGTGATAAAAGCCTTCATCATACACACCTGACAAGATCCATTTCCGGACGAGCTCCGTCACATACTGCTGACGCTTGATCAGCTGGTGCTGCATCTTTCCCAGCTTTTCCAGAACCTCATAGCCACTGCCGGTATCGCCCATGCTTTTGAGCTCCTCCATGAGCCGCTGATGCTCCTGCTTTACTTCTTCAATATATTTATCGACGGTCGTACCGGGTGCTTTCTCTAATACAAGCGCATTTGTATCCGGATTGACCAGATTACTCAGCTTCATCGTCTGTACGGTCTTCGCACCCTTATTGTAGACATCACCGCGCTTGACATTTCTCGCCTCGATACGCAGATCCAGCTCTTCTTCGATACGCTCGAGCTGTCCCTGATAGGTTGCCAGCATACCGCCCTGTTCATCGGTCTGGCGCGCATAGCGCAGCATCTGCTCTTTCTCACGCTCCATATGATTGCGCACATCCGGCCGGAGCAGCTTGATCACGACCTCTTTTCCTTCTTTTTCCAGCCCCGATCCGTACATCCTGCACAAAAATGCCTGTCCGATTGATGCCGCACCGAGTGAGCGTGTCACCTCGATCTTTGTGACCGCACCCTTAGATGCATTGACCATCTTGAGCAGCCGGCTCTCTACGATCTGTGGCGCGATCGGTGCCAGATTGGATTTCATATCCGCAACTGCCGTACGCAGTACCTCAGGCATAGAGCTTGTCGGCATACCCTGCAGCATCTTGTGCATCAGAGGACCCGCGCCCTTTAAGAAACCGCCCAGAAAAATGCCCATCTGACGGTCAGTCGCCGCCTGATCTGTCTCTTCCCCTGCCTTTGCCTGCATCGGCTTCATATCGCGCAGCGCCGATGCCATCATAGCGCGGCGGTCTACAGCCCTCGCATCACGGAAATAGTTCGTGAGGACGGTCTTCATGAATTTACCCTGACCCTCTTTTCCTTTGGAGGCATCTTCCATGATCTGGGACAGTGTCTTTGGCTTTGTGCTGTCCTCCTTTTTGTCCTCTTCCTTTGCATCAAAAACGGTATTGACTGCTTCTGTGACCTTCTCCTGGATCGCATCGACCTGTTCTTTTACCTGGCTGTCGATATTCGCATCCAGCTCCCGGAACTGATCCATCATTGCCTGACGCATATCCAGCAGCTCATCTGCAGGCATACCGGTCATTTTCGCCAGATTTTTGATCATCTCCGGTGTCATCTGATCACCCAGTGCCAGACTCAATGCGCCGGTAAGCTTGGCAGATGCAAACCAGCCGGTTCCGGCAAATTCCCGCAGCTTTTGTATCGCATCAGAGGCAAACAGGTCATTGATCTGCTCTCTGATGCCATCTGTCATGTCCTCAGCACCTGGCAGCTTCAATTTGTTTAACATGCCATCTAAAATCTTCGGATCGAGGATCATTTTCGCAAGCAGACCTGCGTGGCTGTGGAACAACAGTCGGATACGGTCTGCCGGCTCTCTGCGCTCTGTATCGGTATTCCATGTTTCTTTTGAGAAGATCAGATCAGCGAGCAGATCCTTGATCTCAGCCTCATCCTTCGTCCACTGGATCTCATCCGGCTTTACCTTCTGCTTCTGCGGTGCAGGCATCACTACCTTCCCGGTGTTTTTCTTTTCTTTCTTCTCCTGCTCTAAGATACGGAGCATCTCCAACGTATCTGTCTCATTGATCATGTCCGGATTCATGGCATTGATCTTTTCGACTTCTTCTTTGACACCTGCCTGATCCATCACATGATTTAATACATAACCTGCCAGTGTCGAAAGTACCTGAATCGGTACATTGTTAAAATATGCCGCCGGAAGCTGTACGGTCTGCTCCAGAACATTCAAAAACAGGGTACGGTTGGCTTCACCCTCCTGCTCCGGGATATTTTTCTGCGCATCGATCACTGCATCCGTGAGTACATCAAAGGTCGCCTGGCTACCATAGCTGCCAACATGCTCACTGATATCCAGCTCCAGACGCGCAGCAAGCAAGGATGCCTGATACGGCATCGGGATTCTCTGGTGACCGATCTGCATCTCCAGCACACCGCTTTCTCTCTGCGTGAGACGCACATTGACACCTGCAATGTCAATATCCTCCGAACGCGCACCGCCGTCCATAAAGGTACGCAGTACATAACGCAGATTCACAATACTCCGGGCGGTCTGATCCTGATCCTCTTTGATCAATGACGACGGCTCCTTCGTCAGCAGCAGCATCGCAGCAACATTCCGGTCCATACCGGTCAGATTGCCAAGCATTGCCTCTGACTCACTGATCATCACCGTCGGTCCGGCTTGTTCTGCCTCTGCTTTCTGCAGCTTCTCCTGTTGCAGCTGCAACGGGCTCTTTTCCTGTCTGAGTTCCTTTTTTCCCTGAATCGTTGTCGCTTCCGCGATCTGGTCTGCCGCCTCAATAAATGAAAAATTGTCACGGATCAGCTGACTGAGATGGTCATATCCGGCACCGAAGCGTGTCCGCCCCAGCTCCTTTGCGACCAGCTCCATATCCTCCGGTGCAGCTGCCCCCTGCTCCTGTCCGGTCAGCAGATTCTGGATATGTGTTCCCAACACACGCAGCTCATTTGCTTCTTCTGCGGTCAGTCCGTCATTAAAGGCCTGCTTCTGAATCCGGGCAAGCCGCTGCAGGCTCCGGCTCAAATCTGCCAGACTGTCCATGCCCTTCTTCACGCGCACGGAGTTTCCCTCCCACGCCTTGCTCTCCGGCAGCCTCTGCTCCACGAGCGCAGTCAGCCCGGCATCTCCGTCCGCAGCAAACATTTTGATTCTGGATTTCGTAAATGCCTGCTCGAGTCCCGGCTGCTCACTATATCGGAAAGCTGCATCACTCAGACACTGTCTCAGTTCATAGTCTGCCACCAGTGCTCCCTCAGCTGACACCGCCGTCATACGCGCAATCGATAATGCCATCACACGGTTTAAGAGCTTTTTATCTCCGGCAAGCCGGTTAAAATCTGCCGGTCTGCCTCCGTTGAGACTGCTCATCGCCCGGTAGGTATTTTCCATGTATCGGAATGCCTCTTCCCTGAGCAGGTTAATATTCCCCTTGACCAGATTGTCCATCTGATGCTTATTTAATTCAGGCACCTTTACGCCCTGTTTCTTTGCTTCCTCAAGAATCGATAATACCTGCTTACGCAGCACCTTCTCACGCTCTGATTTTGTACGCGCATCCGACTCATCCTGACGGCTGCCGGATAATTGCTCATCAATCGCCATTGCCAGCCGGTGTTCGACCGGTGAAGCCTCCTTTCCCTCTCGGAGTACCTTATCCACCGTAGACGTGAGATCATTGACCATCGCAACAATCTCACCGACTACTGACCGTGAGATCGGGCGGATCGACAGCCTGCCTGCCATGCCAAGCTGTTGGAATAAGCGCATGCGCATCGCAGGTGTGACCGGAACACCGCTCTCTGCGAGCCTGTCACTCACGACCTTGATAAAATGTGATGCCAACTGATAGTTCTGGACGGATTCCACACCCTGTGACATCGAAAACTTACCGTTATTGATCATACGAAGCTGCTGCCCGTCAAATTCAATCTGTCCACGGTTATGCGTACCAAGCATACGGGCAAAATCCTCAAACCCCAGCTTATATATTGGATCTGCCTGTTCCTCCTGTGCCGGCTGCTGCTCCTCCTGCTGTCCGGATATCTGCACCGCACCTCGTGCAGCTTCCAATAAATCCTGTCCGTTCTTCTCCCGGAGGTCAAAGCTGCCATCTGCCAGCAGCTGTTTTGCTGTGGCAAGCTGTGCCTGCTCCCTGCGCAGTGATGCCAGCTCGTCTGCCACTGCCTGCTTCCGCTGTTTTCCGTTCTCAAACGACGGATTTCTATGGTCACAATAATACTGACAATGTGAAATTGCCTGCAGATAGGCAGCCTCAAGCTGATCCATATATTCATTCATATACGCCTGATCAAGCGGCTGCTCCAGCAGTTCCTCAAGCTGGCGGACACTGTCCTTTGCATTTTTCATGACCGCACTGTCTCCGGTAAAGCTGTCCTGACCAAGCAGCAGTCTTGCAATACTGCGCCCAGACTGTGCTTCCCGGCGGACAGACGACTGGTCCTGCATATGTAAAGTGACCGCCTGCGGGATCTGCAGCTGTCCCAGCAGAGGCTGCTGTTCCTGCTTGGACAACTGCTCTGTCATTGGCTGTTTTTGTTCCTGATGCTGTTCCTCCTGATGCATGGTCTGCACCTGTTGTTCCTTTTGCTTATACAATTTTTCATGCTGAATTGACATATCTGTACTTCCTCCTGCTTATAACCATCATTTCCGCAAAATAAACATTTCTCTTGTATATTCATTTATCTTAAATCAAAAAATATCACTGATTCCGGTCTGCCTTTTCAACCGGTATAGTCTCTGCACCTCATGAACACGTATTTTCAACTGTTCCAGTTCCGCTGGTGTCAGTGCATGACCGAGCCTGAAATCAATGAGTTCATCACTCAGCGCATTCAGTTGTCCCAGAAAAGCCTCTTGTTCTTTGCTGAGCTTTTCTCTGCCAAACAGTGTGTGAAGTGTCACATTTCCCTGATACTGCTCATCCAGTGACTTTTCTTCAAAGGCATTTTCGTGATTTTGAGACCTCACCTGTGTAACCGTCCACCGGGACATTCCACCCTGAACCTGCTCCTCCTCGATCTGCACCTGAAAATCATCCTCGCCGCGTGTAAAATGACCCATCAACAGATCCATGACACGGATCATCTGCATTTGCTGTAACGCCTGCGGTGTATACTGTAATCTTACATTTTGCTGTCTTGCTTTCCGCCTGATCTCCACCAGCGGTTCACCACCGGATTCCCGCGTGAGCACACCGCGCACTGTGTGTGCCGGCATCCTGCCATTTGCTTCCACACGCGTTTCCGCGAAACGCGCCTGCTCATACAGACCCGATACGCCGAGCAGCTCCGATAAATCACGTGCCGCGACATTCTTTCTGACTGACGAATACTGTGCAAGCAGATCATTCTCCCGCCTGAACCGGTAAACTTTATCTCCACGAATGAGTGTATCCGACTCACCGTTTTTTAACTGTGCGAGCGATGCACCCTCTGCGTCCGAGAGTTTATTCATCCGGACGCTGCGCGCATCCGCCAGAATCCGATTCCAGCTTGTCTCCTCCCCCTCATGCATTTCCAGCAGAGGGCGTATATGATTGTCATAATCGGCAAAATATCTTTGTTCCGTCTCGGCGCGTTTTTGCAGCTGCCCGACCATGCGTTTTCTCGCACGCCCGACAGAAGTAAACGGTGTATGACTGCCCATATAAACCGCACATGTCCGGATCACCTTCTGATAACAGTCACAAATTGCCCTGCACTGCTCCTTGACAGCATCGCGCTCCAGCGGTTGCGCCAGTGCATGAACCAGCTCGTTTGTTGCCGTCTTAACATCTGTCATCTGCCGGCTGTCCCTGCGGTCTAAAAAGACCGACTTTTTCTCACTGCCAAGCACCTGCTCCAAAAACTGATCTCTTTCACGCTGTTCGTCCTGTGCCTGCTTTTCGATCTCCTCCACGCTCCGGTTTTCATCAAACCATGCCTTTGCAACATCCTTAATATGCGAATGTCTGCGCCACTGCAAATGTGTTCCCTTCACTGCCAGATCAATGATCTTTTCTGCCTGCTCATAGCTGTCGATCTTCACCAGATGATTGCCCTGATCGAGAATATAAAATCCGGTGTCCAGCTCATTCAAGCCGGTCTGCCGGTAAACTTCCCCGGTCTTTAAATCAGTATATCCGGTGCGGTGTGCCTTTTCCCTGCGCTCCACTTCATTGCCATCTGAATCCCTGCGCACACGCACCTGTGACTCATCCAGCTGCTCCATACCAACACTGTGCTTAAACGGTGCCAGAATCACGCGTTTCGCACCTCTGACATCCTGCGGCCGGAAAAAGACCGGATGCTCGGTATGCAGCGAATAAATGACCGTTGTCTCCGCATTTTTTAACGGTGCCATTCCCCGTTTTGCCAGTTCCTTTTCATCGCCCCGAATATCTACCTGACCCTTTTCCTTCCAGTTCGATGTGATACCTGCCACTGGATCATTCTGCGTGATCTCAAACTTCACCTTATCCGCATACTGCGGCCAGTTGTCATTGAGCCATTTCTGCAGCTTCATAGGTCCGATCAGCGAAGCGACACCTCCTCTGCTGTGTCCGCGGATCAACATCGAAATATCCTCACCCGGCTGTCCATCTGCATCCCACTTTCTGAAAATCGGTTCCAGATCACCCTGTGCGAGCTGCAAAAAGCTCTCGACATTACTCTCGATACTGTAATCACCATAATTACCGCCAAGCTTCATCAATGCTCCGGCAATCGAATAAGCGACTTTTTTGCCATCCTGGGAGGTCTTTTTCAGCACATACTTTTTGGTTTTATCTCCAAGCTGAACCATTTCTCCGTATTCGTCCTGTGCCTCCATCTGCTCGTAGAGCTTTTCCAGCTGGTGCCTGAGCTCCTGATATTCCGCCCGTTGCTTTTCTGTCCATGTAGTCATATCCGAGCTGTCCATCATATCTGCCAATCTCATCATTTTCTCAGAGATCTGCCTTGATTTTCTTTCATAATCTTCCGGTGTCAGCAAATGTGCCTTGCCGCGCAATCCGTTCTGATCCTCACGCCACTGCCGGTAACCGGTTCCGGCAAACCGGTACTTGAATACCTGTCTGCCCGAATCCGCCAGCTGTGTCCCTCTGGCATGATGCAGACGGACAGTCCGGTCCTGTTCTTCACCAGACATCCGGATCGCATCGACCCGGTCATAGATCTGCTCGCCCAGCACACTCGTAATCGCACGATTCAGATTTTTTACAATGTGATGTGATCCCGCCTTTGCCTGATGAATCTCTCCCACATCTGCCATCTGTTGAAACGTGTACTGTGACTTGCGGCGCAGCTGCTCGAGTTCATCCTGCGAAATCCTGCGCCGGAAACCGCGCAGACGCTTCTGCCTTTCAAATTTATCCTCGTGTACAGGTGCCTGGTACTGCTCCCACTGCGGCTGTAACTGCTGCTCCGGCTGCGGTGCCTGCATCTGCTGTTCCTGTGCATGTTTTACTACCTGTTCACTGCTGTTTTGGTCACACATATGATGATTCTCCTTTATCCTCATAATCTTTTGCCTGTTCGATCAGCCGCTCCCATGTCAGCTGCTCCTCCAACTGCTCCAACACAAGCAGCTGCCGGTCGATATCCCACAGTTTCCGGAACTGCTCTGCCATTGCGACTGCCTCACCATAACGTACCACTAGCGGCTCCTGACCCACAAACAGCCATCCGATCAGACGCGCCGCCGCCTCGCTCCTGCCGCTTAACCGCACCGGTGTGTCCATTGGATCATTCAGATGCGCCTGTACTGCCGCAAACCGGAGCAGCGCCAGTATCTCTTTTTTATTTTCGCGGCTTCCATATAAAAATACCGGTTCGAGCACACCCGATACCCGTTGTCTCACTAAAAAAACACTCTGTATCTGTCCACCCTTCTCTATGGCACAGCTGATATCCGGATCTATCCATTCCCATTCCTCCGGATCGGACAGCTCGCGCATCCGCTGATTGTGGACAGCTAATTGTTCCAGCTTTTTCCGAAGCTGCAAGCCGGACAGAACCCGGATCGGTCTGACATCACCCGCATCCACTGTCTCCTCAAAGAAGGGATACGTTAACAGCTCCTCTAACGTCATTGTCAGCTCATACTTTTTCTGATAAGAAAATGTAAAGCCCCACTGTTCTAAAAACTCGCACAGCAGATCCGCTTCTGCCAAAGCAGGTGCTTCACAGGCAGCCGATGAAATACCGGACTCATTCAACAGCTCTGAAAACGTTTCCATCAGACCATTCGCAATCCCCTGCTGTCTATAGTCCTGTGCGACATAGAGCCATTTCAGCCACACATCGTTTCCCGTGTCCGATGACTGATATTCTTCCTCTGAAACATCATACAGCAATATGCCGACTGCAGCCGCTGTGCCATCCTCCGTCTCCGCCACAGCGCCCAGCCCAAAATGAAACGCATCTGCTAATTCATCAATCAGCTCCAGCGGTGCCAGTTGGACAAACGGTTGTATATTCTCCTGTGTCAGATTGATTACTCTCATATTTTTCTCCTACTGCCTGTATTTCCCATCGTGTTTATTGCACCTTCACCAGCATCGCCGTATAAGTACCGTTCGGTGCATAGATATAAATCCCGCACCTTCCTTTTTTCAGTGCATGCAGCGTTCCATCCTCATCAACCGATACGACACTCGGCTTTGTCGACTCGTAGCGGAGCTTTTTGTGTGTGACCAGCCTGCCTCCACTCGTCTCTACACGCGCTTTGATCTTAGATGACTCACCAACACGCATGGACACTCTCTGATTCCTGACCTCCACGCTGCTGATATATCTGTATTTCCCACCGGTCGTCGGTACGTGGACACACCGCGAACGCACCAGATATATCCTTGTGCCATCCCTCTCTGTCTTGTACGCACGCACAATAAACTTATAGCTGGTGTTCTCCTTCAGTCCGGTGCACATCCACGAAGTCAATGTAGGCGCTCCGAGCTCGCTGACCTGAACGACCTTGTAGCGCCTGGTGATCGTGTTACAGCGCGCGCCGTACAGTTCATAGCCGTCCGCGCCCTCAACCTCATTCCATGCCAGCCGGATCTGGTCGGTGTCCGTCTGTGTCATATATAACTGCAGCGTGGCAAAATCCCGCTGCTCCTCACCCTCCAGTGCCGGCAATCCCAGAATATCCTCTTCCGCGACATCATCCCGCAGTAGCTCATTGTTCTTCCCGTTTTTTTCTACCGGTTTCTGCGCCTGTGCTGCCTGTACCGACTGTCCGTATACGCACGTACACAAAAATGCCACTGCAAACAGCAGGATCTTGATCTTTTTCCCATGCTTATTCATCTGTTTCATCCAGTCTCTCCTTTATCAGCAAAATGTAAACAGCTGTGTAAATCCGGTTGCATCAAAAATGTTCTGCACCTGCTCGGTCGTCTGCGATACTGTCATGATCCCTTGCAGGTTCATCCGTCTCTGTGCTTCCAGAAAGACGCGCAATCCGGCAGACGAAATATATTCTAACCGCCGGATATCCAGATTCAATTCATGCAGCCCGTGATAGGACTGTGCCAGTTCTGCCTCGAGCAGCCCCGATGCAGCCGTATCGAGACGTCCCTCGAGCGTGACATCCAGCACATCCCCGAAGCGTTCCTTGCGAATCACCATATCGCCTGCTCCTCCCTGCCTGTTCTGTTTTCTCAAATGTGTATCAATCGACTGATTCTATACCCTATCATATAATAGTAACACGGACAAAAGATAGACAAATCCATGTAAAATAAATAAAAAAGAAGCCTTGATAATTTTCTAGTTTCAAAGCTTCTCTCCGTGTTCAAACGGAATCCGGATCAGGACAACCGTACCCTTTCCTTTTCCGGAGCTGATGCTCACCGTCCCCTGACACATACTCCACAAACGCTTACGCACATTCTCGATACCGATACTCTTATGATCCTGTTCCTGCCGTGTCAGATACGATGCCACATCGAATCCGATTCCATCATCCGTGATCGTGATCTCATGCGCCTGCTCACCGGCTTTCGTGCGGATCGAAAGTGTGCCACCCTCATCAGCCTTTGCCAGCCCGTGGGCAACTGCATTTTCCACAAACGGCTCCAGTGTCATCGGTGGAAGCATATAACCATTATCTTCAATATCATATACAATATTCAGCTCGTCTCCCATCCGCAGCTTTTCCAATGAGAGATACCGCTCCACCGTCTCCAGCTCCCGGTCGAGCGGAACGAGCGACCGGCTCGTGAGCGAATCCAGATTGCTGCGCAGATAGCGTGAGAAATCGTACAGCGCTTTTTTTGCGGCATCCGCATCCTTGTCACACAGATACGTGATCGTATTGAGCACGTTGTACATAAAATGCGGCTTGATCTGTGAAAGCACCACCTGTATCTTCATGTCGCTCAGCTCGCGTTCCTTTTCGACAAGCTGCCTTGTCTGCCGCACGGCATCCACCGTGAACAGACACATGAGCGAGATCGTATTCGTCGTCTGTAACAGCGAGATCCCATAGAAAAATGACTGCCAGACCAGCGCTGCCACTGGCATGAGCAGGTAGACATATAATACGATCAGCTTATCCTTCTCAAAGCATCTGCGGTGTCTTGTCAGCATGACCAACTCCTGTATCATGCCCGGAAATGCTAAAATATGTGCCAGTAAAAACCAGTCTCCGCGCGTATATATATTTGCTTCATCAATCCGGTACAACAGCGGGTAAAACTGTGTCGTCAATGTCAATAGGATCCCGATCCCCGAAAACCCGCACGCAATCCAAAGCTCGATCCAGTACTCCTGCTTCTTTTTTACATAAGAACACAGATAACCGGTCGATATGATGAGCAGCAGATAGTTCACGATAAACACACCTGCATTGCCGATGCGCACCAGATAATATCCTGCCAGCGTATTACTGCCCCGGAAAATCCATGCGGCTGAATCAAACAACAGCTCCAACGCCTGTGCCAGAAACAGACCTGTCAGCCACAGCCGCCTGCTCCGGTTTGCGCCTGATGCAATATAACCGATCGTTGCCGCCATGAGACAGAATAAAATTCCCCATACTTCAAATGCAACGTTTACCTGCCAATTCAAAAACATCCGTATGCCTCCAGACTCACCTTCCCGATTCCGATACACTTTTAATACGTTTGATGCTGTCCTCACCGCCCGTATTATGCATGACCCTCCAGATTTTTGCGGAATTCGTATTCCAGACTGCCATGCGTAATCTCCGCCCAGCTGTATTGTGTCATATACTCCCCCCGGTACGCATTGATCGCATACGGCTTTCCCGCGATCCAGTCATAATAATCGCAGTCGATCAGATCCGTATTGATCCCGCAGCCGCCCCATTTGCTGACAAATACGTCCCCGCAGCCGGATTCCTCCAACACGGTCTGCAGATCCTTGCGGATCTTCTGGATATACGACAAATGCGGCTCATCGCTCTCCCACAGGACACTCATCAGTTCTTTGTTGCTGCAGACAGCACCCTCCCTGTCAATCAGATAGGCAAACAGTTCCTTTGTCTTGCTGTATCGGAAGGACAGCGGTTCTCCGTCCACATATACTTCAAAATTGCCAAATGTGCGCGCCTGCAGCTTATTTCCGTTCTGCAGCTGAACCGGATGCCTGAGGTTCTCCAGCTCCTCCTCAATCTGCTCCGTAGATACAGGCTTGAGCAGATAGCCGCTCGCATGGAGCGAAAACGCCTCTGTGCTGTACTCACTGTACCCGGTCGTAAAAATAATATTTGTCTGGGGATACAGACGCTTGATCCGCTTTGCCAGCGTGATCCCGTCCATCTCACGCATCTCAATGTCCAAAAATGCGATCTCACAAGGCTGTTCCCTCACCGCCGCCAGCGCCTCCGACGGCTTGCGGAATGCGAGGATCTGTGCATCCGGCAATACCTTCCCGAGCTGTTCCACGATCGCTGCCAGCGCCAGCTTTTCATCATCTACTGCTAATATCGTCATTGTCCTTCCACTCTCTCTTACAGTCCGATCTGCGATGCATACGGCTCAAAGTCCGCACGTGTAAATACCTTTCCGGTCTTTACAAACTCGTATTTGATCGCCTGTAAATAATGCTTCATATGTACCTCTTTGCCATCTCCGTCTGCCGCTGCAAGGAACGCTGCGTTTAAGATGCAGTTCTTGATATTACCTCCGGCAAACTCGAATTTTTCTGCCAGAAAACGGATATCGACATCCTCTGCGAGCGGTGTCGTCTTCGGAATCGTTGTACGCCAGAGCATCTCGCGCGTATCCGGATTCGGGAACTGGAATTCGACGATATATTTCATACGCCGGAAGAACGCAGGGTCGATATTGTGCTTGTAGTTGGTCGCCAGCACACACACGCCGTCGTATGCTTCCATCTCCTGCAGCAGCAAGGCTGTCTTGTTGTTGTTTGAGGACTGATTCGAGCCTCCGTCATCGGATCGCTTTGCAAAGATCGTATCACACTCATCAAAGAACAATACGACGTTACATTTCTTTGCCTCACGGAAAATCATGGACAATGATTTTTCTGTCTCACCGACGTATTTATCGACGACCTTTGAGATGTCCACGCGGTACAGCTCCAGATTCAGCTCATGTGCGAGTACCTGCGCCATCATAGATTTACCGGTACCTGGAGCACCGAACAACAGCACGGTCAGTCCGCGTCCGTACGGGTATTTCTTTATATAGTTCCAGTCATCATAGACCTTATTTTTAAAGTTCATCTGCTCAATCGCATGCGTGATCGTCTCGCGCTGATCCTCGTTCATGACGATGTCCTCAAATCCGAACTTCGCCTCGACTCTCGTCGCCTTCTGGCTCAGCTCCGTGGACATCTGGTTATTACATCCGGTAAACAGTGCGGATCTCGGGATCAGAATCTCCTTATTCATCGTCGCCAGACTTCTCGCAAACTTCAATGCATCCTTGATCTTTCCGGGTGTGAACAGGAACTTGATCGTCATTTCCTCCAGATCACAGTCCTCTCCAAGTGCATAATCCTTTGCATAATAGTTCCAGCACGCCAGACGCTCCTCAAAGGTCGGTGTCTTTAACTCCAGCGTCGTGATTTCTTCCCTTGTGATCTCCTTGAAGTTCATCGACTCCTTGCTCAGTGCAAATACCATGATGCCCTTCGAGGTCAGCTTGGAAAATGCCAGATCCATATAGCCTTGGAATTTCTCTTTTTCTTCTTCGCGGTATGTCAGCTCCTCGAGCACACAGCAGGCATTCGTCAGAATACACTCTCTCGTCACAGCCCACAGCGCACGGTCTACAAACTGATAGTCATAGGAAAAGAGCTTTTTACAGTTGATCGCCACCGCACGCATATCATTTTTACGGCAGAAATGTTTGACGAAAAACTTCTTGCCGCTTCCCTCGTCTCCAAAATATGCGAAAATACGCACGCCCTCGTTATAAGAGATCTCCATCGCCTCGAGCACACCCGCATTCGCCATGATCGGATCAAGCTCTTTATCGTCCGTCAGCATATGTAAAAACTGGATATAGCTCTCGTCCACGCGCAGCGGATCCCGTCCGAACAGGAAGTCGATAATACGCTTATCCGGTGAAACAAAGGTAGAAAACGGCATATTTTTCTGCATCTGTAAATCAAGCACCGGAAGAAGCTGCTCCAAGCAGACAGACATCTCACTGTAAGCACCCGTGATCGAAAATTCCTTGCCGTAATAGAGCTTGGCTGCTGATTCGATCGTCGGCGCAGACATATTGCCGTTCTCGTTGATCACCTGATAGATACCCGCATAGCTGGTCTGTGTCGACGACAAAATGCCGCAGACCAGACAGAAAATCGTAAACGGCTCATAGTTCAGCTTTTTACACACCTCATAAAACGGCAGTGAAACGCCCGCAGCCAACGTCACCTCCGCGCGTTCGCTCAGATGCTCAATCTTCTCCCATGTGCTGAACTGCTTTGCCTTCTGGCGCATCATATACTCGATCCGCTCCGCGTCCATCTGCGCATCTTCGTCAGGGCTGCCAGACAACGGATCACCGAAATCACTGCCGCCAAACAGATCATCACCGTCCATATCTCCAAAGAGATCATCCAGAAAATCATCATCTGCTCCGGCAGTTTCCGGTGTTTCGTCGATCCCGGTTCCCGTGAAATAGTCCTCGCCCTTCTCAGACATCTTCAGATAGAATTTCGATACCTGCTCCTTACACAGATCATGTGCGATCTCGATATCCGGATAGAGCACGTTTTTATATCCGCCCTGCTCATTGGCAAATACCGATTTCATTTCCTCGATATAGGTATCCATACTGTCATTGACGACTGCAAACATACATGTCATATAATCGTTGTAGCTGTTGAAGGGCTTTTTGGCGATTGCCGCCAAATCGATCTTTGTATTCTCACTTGCTTTCATAGTCATCACTCCCTCGCTCTCGTATTCATTCACCCACGTTTACTTCTATTATGATTCAGAGTCTAGCGCTTATCGCCGGTGTGGAAAATCGCCTGACGGTCAAACACACTCGGTGCGACATGAAAGGAATCATCGCCGATCCGGTCATAGGTATGGCTCCGCTCATTGATAAACGCAGATTTTGGTCTCTGCATATAAGTCATTGTCTCCTCGTCCTCATCCAGGGCGGCACGCGCCCGGCGCTTGGCGATCAGGTCACGGTTTGTCTTATCCAGTCTCTCTGATAATCCCATTCTCTGTTCCTCCTACACGATTTTTCTAAAATGAACCCTATTCTTTTTTCATCCCATGTGTTATGATTACACCATCATTATCTAAGAAAGAAGGTTCTATACTATGTCAAACGGACAAAAAACGCTCTTGGGTTGTTCGATCCTGTCTTACCTGCTTGTATTGTACAGTTTCTTCCGTTTTGATCTATGGCTGATTCTCATTTTCTTTATTATCCACAGCCTCGTTCTCCTGTCACTTGCTTACCTGTTCTGGAGAAGCAATCTGGAGGATAACGATCTGATCGAGCAGCAGGCAAAATACCAGAAACGCGCGATCGAAAATGAAAAACGTGCCGAAGAACTAAACGATAAACTGGCTGCCCAGACCAGACTCACAGCTGCTAAAGATGCCGAGATGTCCACTGCCAGATCCCGCATCTCCGAGCTGGAGCAGCAGGTAAGCGGACTGCAAAATACCCAGTTGGAGCGCGCGATCGAAGTCCAGACGATACTCGCCGACCGCGAAGAAGCAGAAAGCCGCGAATACGAGGCACTGCTCCCGCCGATCGAACCGGACGAAAGCCCAAATGAGACGATCAACATTCTCCAGATCGCACAGGATACGATCAGTGAGTTATCTGCATTTGCCGATGCCGCAGAGATCAAGATCGTGCTCTCCGCACCGGAGAACGATCTGCTCGTCAAAGCCAGCAAAGGCAGGCTGCGCATCCTCTTCCGCAATATCATTGATAACTCGATTAAATATATGCGCCGCTCCGGTACTCTGATCATCACGATCTCCAATATCGGAGACGATATCTTTATCGTACTTAAGGACAACGGCAACGGACTGTCTGAGCATGAGACCAAACATATCTTTGAGCTGAATTATCAGGGCTCTAACCGCATCAGTGGAAACGGTCTCGGTCTGACACAGGCAAAAGCGATCGTCGATTACTACGGCGGCAGCATCTACGCAAAAAGTATGATCGGCAGAGGCATGGGTATCTATATCCAGCTTCCCACAACATAAGGAGGCAACTGCACCATGAAGAAAAATCACATGCCCTTTTCCATCCTGTTTCTCATCTATGCCGGTGCCGGCGTGATCTCGCTCGTCGCATTCGGCATGAATGGCTCTTATCTGAGCCGCAGACAGGAAACACCGGCCGCCGCTGCCGCGGAGCCGGAGATATCCACAGATCCCGTCGAGGAACCCACGGAACAGCCTGCGGATGATCCGGTTGAAGCTCCGACAGAAACTCCAATCGAAGCTCCGGTCGAAAATCCAGACGACACCCTGGCACCTGACACACCGGAACCGGAAGAAATTTCCGAAACACCCGATCCGGTAACAGAACCAGCGGATGAAACAGATGCATCGGATAGCGAAGAAACCGCAGATCCGGAAAAAAACTACTACGCATTCACGGTCATCGACGGTGTCACCAACGTGCGTATCCGTGAAACAGACGCGCGCGATTCCCAAACCGTCAGCCATATCGATGGCGGAAAATCCGGTTATGTGCTCGAAAAGGGCGATAGCCGCTCCAAAATTCTCACGAAAAAGGGAACGGTCGGATATATTTACAACGAATATATCACGATCTCCGAAATTCCGAAAGACGAATTTCCCGAGGAATACCGCTGATGCGGTATTCCTTTTTTATTTCTTTTTATTTCTATGCTTCCTGCTCCGGCTGTGCCGGTTCAATATTTTTCTCCAGCGTCAATATATTGCAGCCGTCCTCATAGCGGTATTCCACACGATCCATACTCTGCTTGACCATATAGATGCCAAGGCCTCCGATATCCCGCTCCTCTGCGGATAATGTGATATCGGGATCTGCCTTTGCCAGCGGATTGTACGGTACGCCGCGATCCTGAAAGGTCACCTGACAGCTTTTCGGGTCCTGCTTGATATCCAGATTGATGACCGCTTCCCCGCTCTTTCCTCCGTATGCATAATGTGCAATATTTACAAATATTTCTTCTACAGCTACGAGCATAATCGATTTGATCACTTCCGGACACTCATTTGCATCTAACTGTTTTTCGATCGCATCGAGCACTGTGTATAAAGTATCATCACTTGCCTGAAGTCGTAATTCTTCCATTGCCCGTTCCCCTTCCTCTGTTATTTATACTCAAATACCAGCATCGTAATATCGTCGAACTGTTCTGCCTTCCCGACAAACGTGTCGATATCACTGCGCACTGCCGTCAGCATCTGCGGCAGCGGCAGCTTGCCGTTTCTGCCCAGACTCTCTAGCAGGCGGTCCTCACCGAACAGCTCATGCTTGGTGTTCTGTCACGCCATCCGTGTACAAGAAGATCCGTGCACCGTGCTGTAGCTGCAACGTCTCACTCGCATACGGAATACCCTCCATACCGGCGAGCACAAAGCCGGGCTTTGCATGAATCCACTCATAATTCTCATTATTCATCAGCAGCTGCGGATTGTGTCCGGCATTGACATACTCAAAGCTGCCCGTGCTGACCGTGAGCACGCCCATCCATGAGGTCACGAACATGCCCTCCTCGTTGCCCTCGCACAGCTGGTTATTCACCTTGTAGAAGACATCATCGAGCGACTCCCGATTAAGTGCGTGATTCTTGATCAGCGTCTTTGCAATGACCATGAACAGCGCCGCCGGTACACCCTTGCTGGATACATCTGCGATCACAATCGCCAGATGGTCGTCATCAATCATAAAGAAATCGTAGAAATCTCCGCCGACTTCCTTTGCAGGATCCATCTGCGCGTACACATCAAACTCGCTGCGCCCCGGAAATGCCGGGAAGATCTTCGGCAGCATATCCGCCTGAATCTTGGTCGCAACGTTTAACTCCGCACCGATACGCTCCTTTTCCGCGGTGATCTCGGTAATGTTGGCAATGTACTCCTTCATTTTTTTTGTCATTTCAAGGAATGCACCCGCTAAAATCGCCGTCTCATCCGTCTTACTTTTAAACTTCCATTGGAAATCCCAATTTTCCCCGTCATACTTGCTCACACTATCCGTCAAAAGCTGGATCGGCTTTACAATATGGCTGCTCAGCAGGAATGCCGCCAGTGCCACCAAAAGACAGAAGATCACTAAAGTAATCTCCAGTGTGATGAGCGATACATGGATCGTGTACTCCATGCTGTCTACCGACTGTTTTGCGCTCACATCCATCTGTGCAAGCAGCTCGTTGGTCGGTGTCAGCACCTCCTCCTCACCAAGTACCGTGAGGAATCCCCAGCCGACCGTCGTCATTGGTGCATAAGCGATATAATAGTTCTCTCCGTCCATCTCCAGCTTGGTGATCCCGCTGCTGCCCGCGAGTGCGCTGCGCACCAGTGCACCGAGCTCCGTATTGCCAGACGTTCTCAGATCGGCCTGCTCATCCTGACTGACCATCAGCTCGCCCTCCTCTTTCGGAGAGAAGATCACCTGTCCATCCTGATTGATGATACATGCATAGCCCGCAGTTCCAAGCCGGATATCCGAAACAAGCTTCTCGATATTAGACAGATACATGCCTGCTCCTGCGACTCCGATAAATTGATCATCTACATAGATCGGCACACCGCACATGATTCCGGTACCTTCCGTATGCGCATCCCTGCTCACCGGTGTAAAGTACGTTGTTCCGCTCTCCTTTGCGCCGATATACCACGGGCGCGTATCTGCCTCATACGGCAGGATCTGACCGTCTGCATCGAACTTGGAACCGGCGATATAGTCTGCCTGAATGAGCACACCCGGCTCGACTGCCACATAGTCGGATGCCATATTTTCAAAGTTGTTATTCACCTCATAGAGCGTCTCCTGCAGATTGCCGAGCAGTCCGATCCGCTTTGCCACCACTGGATCATTGAGATTCGTCACGGATGCAGAGTGCAGAAGCTGCACACTCAGCTCACCGTCATTGGCAGCATCCGGCAATGGAATCTCGCGGGGTGTATACGCATCCGGATTTGAAAACAGATCTTCCGTCACGTTGGCAAGCATCACCACCTGATTTTCAAGCTCCTCAAACTTGGCATCCGCCAGCCTTGCATTACAGTCCGTCACATTGAGCATCCGCTGGTGAAGCTGTTCGGTCATGGATGACGCAGACATATCACCTGCAATCTGCGCAAACTCATCGTTCGCCTGCACCGCCCGGTCGGTCAGCCGGTTCATCTGAACCGTCATGATCGCCCCTACTGTCAGTGTAACCAGTATTACACTCCCCACACATATTGCTATAATTTTTCTCCGAAGACTCATACTCTCTCCCTCTCATCATAAAACTGCTGAATCTGTTTTCGTACGCGCTCAAACTCCTCTGTCAGTACATAATCCTCCATGCAAAGATCGAGATCCCCGCACCACTGCATATAAAACTGCTCGGTCTGTGCACATGCCGCCTTTAAGCCGGTAAAGAAAAATCCCATGTGGTGCAGCACTTCATATTCTGCAATAGCATAACCGCTGTCCGCCGACAACGTGATCTGATACGTCCAACACGGCTGTTCCCTGTGGAGTGTCATGATCTGTGTAATCTGATCCCCCAGATCCGCGCCGCTTTGCAGGATGCGGGCCAGCACCGTCCGCTGCAGCTCATCCGTCGTCACATCCAGCTTCGCCGGTATCTGCGGCAGTTCTTTGCGGTCAAAACAGAGCGTATAGCTCATACCGAGCCGTTCATAGCAGTCCGACATATAATCTGCCAACACCTGTGGCACATAAACCGTTCCGGCATTCTTCTTTTGCACAGGCAGGATCATCACGCCCTCGGAATGCTTCGGACAGCGTCCCTTCGGATAGCTGTTCTGCATCTTTTCTGCCAGAAAACTGCCCAGCCGGAAGCCGGTCGGGATCATTCCCTGCGCCCCGCACACCTTCTGGGTAATCGGATGGAACGTCACCGCATGCACAAACAATGCAAGCGGCTGCATCTGCTTTGCAAGTGCAAATGTATATAGCACCAGCTCCTCCGCCAGTCCGTAGCCGCGATACCGGACTCTGAAAATCTGCGAGGCAGGCTCTATAAAATCATCCCCCTGCTCGGTAAACAGGGCAAAGATCTCCATGCCAGCGATCTCACCGTCTGTCTCTGCGACAAAAAATACATAGTGATCGCCAAGCGCTTTTTCCCTCAGTTTGTTCTCATCATAAAAATCCCGCTTAAAATAGCTGTCCCCATACTCATCCCGGATGCATGCAATCATTCCCTTCTCATCCCCCGGTGCAAACGGACGCATCGTAAAGCGCCGTTTCTCCCCCGTATGGGTATTGCACAATTCCTTTGTCAGCTCCGGAAATTCGATGTTTGTCTTTAAAAGCATATGTATAAACCCCTCATCACAATATTACAACCAGATTATTCACACCAAGTGTCCGCCGGAATGTCACTGACTTTGCCGCCTCTGTGATCATGCGCATACCAAGCGACTCGTCCATCAGCAGCTCTTCCTCACTCATATTCTGTACCCGTTTCTGATACTCTGCGACCGGATCGTAGATCCTGCCGCCGCACCGGATACGAAGAAGTACCTCCTCCTTGCTGCACAGGATGCGCACATCCGCATACATGTCTTCATTTTCTTCAAAGCAGTGCTCATTGACGAGCACCAGCATCTCCTCAAGCGCCAGCGGAAGCATCATCTCATAGCGCGGATCCATCTCCTGCTGTTCGCAGAATTCACTCATGCGCGCCGATGCCGTCACAGCACCCTCGGCGCTGCCCGGAACCGAAAATGAAATATAGTTCTCATCCTCCTGCCGCCGTAACAGCAGAATGCCCTCCAGCTTCGGATTCTTTTTGCATATGATATGCGTGAGCACGACATCGACTGCCAGTGTCGCAAGCTCTCCGAGCACAAATGCCGCCAGCATCCACTGTGCCGCCCCTGCCTGTACGAACAGCCACGCAAACAGTGCCACGAATCCGAACGAGCGCAAAAATGTCAGAACCGATGCAAGCGAGCCCTGTCCGATCGTCGTATAATGGAAGGTCAGATCGGTGACAACCGCCGCCGGAATAAGGCTTAGCATCATAAAACAGATGGCAAGTGCCGTCTGCATAACCAATGTATAGGAAGTAATACCGAATGCACGTGCCAGCGGAATACTGCACGCACCTACCAGCACGAACAGACTGCCCATCAGAATCAGTGCGTAACGCACAGCACTTTTCATCAGCATCCGGATACTCGTATCATCCTTTTCCCCGTAAAATACACCGACCAGCGGTGCGACCGCCTGCCCCGCGCCTGCGACAAACGCCATTGCAAAATTGAGCACCGAGCATGCGACGGCAAACATACTGGCTCCATCCGAGCCGAGCGCCTCTAACACCAGACCGTTCAGCACAATCGTCCGCAGCATGTTACACAGGTTGTTAAGCGCTGCTGCTGCCCCGACGCGGCAGATCCGTAAACTGTCGCGCAGCGGGTGTGTGACCACCCCGAAGCGGATCTGCCTGCCCTTCCCGAACATCAGAATTCCCATGCCGACCGCATCCGCAATCGCCGTGCTGAGCACCACCGCAAGACCGACACCCATCAGCCCAAGTCCCAGCCGGTAAAAAGCCAGCACAAAAATCACATCCAGAACACCCATCGCGCCGAAAATCAGCATTGAATACTGTCCCCGTCCGTCAACCCGCAAAAAATTAAACGGATAATACATCAGCGTCGTAAACACGCCTCCGAGCAGCATCACCCGCCCATAACCGGCAGCGATGTGATACCATTCACCCTGCGCTCCCAGAATGCCTAAAAACGGCCGGAAAAAGAAAATGCCTACTACCGAGAAAATGATAGGTACGACAACAGACAGGAGCAGAGCGAGTGACGCATAGGCACCGACCTGTGCGTCCTCTTCCTTTCCCATCGCAATCGATACACTGGTCGAGCTGCCGATACTGATCAGACAGCCGAACATGGCAAATATAAACGTGACCGGATTGATCAGGTTCATCGCCGCCAGTGCCTCTTTCCCATACATATTTCCCGTCAGAAGGCTATTTACAAATGTAATCATTGTAGTTCCCAAAATCGAAATGATCGTGGGAGCGAGATATTTTCTCAGGGTATGCTTTACAAAATAATTGTTATTCTCAAGTTCTGCCATAGTACCCTTTTTGCTTTTCCTGATTTCATTATTCAATCGTCAAAATACCGCTGAAGCCTGACATCTGAAATACCTGACTCACCGCATCAGGTACATGGATCAATGTCATGCTGCCACCCTTTGAGTTCGCAGTCTTCTGTCCGATCAGAAGCGCACGCAATCCTGCACTGGAAACATACGCTACCTGACTAAAATCCAGTACCAGCTTATTTCCTTTCTGAAATGCCTGTAAAATCGCATTCTGGAGCTGGGGACTGGTCGTGGTGTCCACGCGTCCCTCGATCTGAATCTGAATCACATCTCCTGCTCTTGTCTCTGATATGTTCATATTACTTCATCCTTCCTCTTTTCCTTTTATTTTGCCAAAATACGGCATCTTTTTCTATCTAGTTCTATTATAGCGAATTTGGGAAGAAAGGCAATTCATTTTTTATTCCTTTGTCAATTATAACTACCTTACACAAGTGTTACCACTCCATCCATAATCTGTTCCTCGTCCAGATTACCGTTCTCCACCTCAAATACCCGCGCATTCATATCCAGATAATTGTGTGAATCGAGCACACCATCTGATTTCAGGTGTATGATATGGATCCGGCTGCGGATCGGCTTGAACTGGTCCATTAAGTACATGAGCTGGGATTTGACCAGATCGGTGACCGGCTGGCTGACAAGCATGGTCACATCATAGATGCTGTTTCCGTACAACTCTGCCAGATCCTCTCTGTTCACACTGCTCATATAGTCCTGCATCACGTTCCGCTCGAGAATCAGTACCTCCTCACTGAGCACGATCTGTGCGATCCTGCCGACTGCCCGCTTTGTCCCCTTCATGCGGTTGAGTACATACGCCTCGCGCACAAGCGCCCGCAGCACCTGTTCGTCACGGATATCACAGTCCAGATCGATACCGAGCCATTTACCGTAAGTATTTAATAACTGCACCGGACAGGTATCTACATCCAAAAGCTCCGGCAAATGCTCAATATCCTGCTGGAAATCATTGTAGATACTTGAAAAAATTGACAGATACCGGTGGAAAAAGCTGCCCCGCTCCCTGTATACCTCCGGAAACGTCTGCATAAAATTATCTCCGCCCCGGTCTGCCCGGATCTGTTTTACAAATCCTGTGCCTTCCCCGATAAACTCTATCACAAAGTAGAGATAACGCCCTTTTTGCTCATACATCAGTATATCGTTGTGGTTGACATGCTTTGCCGCCTCCACACGTGTGAAAAATTCGCGCTTTAAGGTCGGTGACTCGTCCGGATCACACAGAAAATCGTCGATCCGCGTCAGTGCGCCCTCCCGGTAAAACATCGTCTCATTGAGCGCCCGCACGTAGACATAGCAGGTCATATTCTCCGGATACTGTGTGTCAAACGAGAGTCTGCCCCAACTGCCGTCATTCGCCGCGCAGTCCAGCGCCCGCACATAGATCGCATGATATGTCTCATGCTCATTCATCACGAGCGTGCCGTCCTGCTCCATCGTAAAGCCGACGGTCAGACCTTTCTCCAACCGATTTTTTTTAATGGAATAACATATACCAGCCATCGGATTCCCCCTTACCTGTTACTTGACATGGACATCGATCTCTAACGAGATCGTTCCCGGATACAGCAGACAGTTGAGCGCCGGATAGATATCGGTCTCCTTGAGCTTCGCCTGATTGCTGTGCTGCGGCTGCATTGATAACGCATAAACAAATTCTACACACTCTAAATCCTCGATCGCATGGAATACCTCGTTAAACCGCAGGACATCCCCGAAATTTTTATCCGAGTGAATGTAATCGATCTGTTCACGGATCACCTGCTCGATCTGTTCCCTGCAATTTTTATAGACCGGCTTGACATAGACCGTGCCTCTCACATTGACCGGCTCATAGACCGGCGGGATGATCTCGATCCGCGTCGTGAGCAGTCTGCGGTTCTCTAACTCTTGCTCGATGATCTCGCGGTAGGTGTCGGACAGACGCGGATGCTCCTCGTCCGTTCCGGGTTTGACGGCGATGCGCACACGATTGTGCACCTCGTCCATATCCGCTTTCACCTTGTGAATACATAACTGCGGTGTCTGCTTGACAATCGTCTCATAATCTGCCGCTGTGACTGCCGTATAGGGTGTGTACAGATCATCGACAAACCGTTTTCTGACCTCCGGAATGCGCTCTCTGAAGCATCCGCCCGTGCCTGCACCCGGATTACTGAAACGGATGCCTGCCGGCACATGCCTTGTCGTAAGGACACTGCCACTGCGGATATTTCCCTCCGGTCCGTTCGTGATGGCACAGCCCGCAACAAACAGCTGCGCACCGATGAAATCACCGGCATCCTCGATACAGATCGTTCCGTCGTTTTCGTACAGATGGTAATAGAGGTTGCCATCCTCCTCGCGCTCGGGACGGACAAAGTCATAGACCGGCTCGCCGTTTTCATCCACGCGCTTTGCGATGATCGAAAAGGAATCCGCCACCACATGCTTTACCGGCAGCTTTAATGTCTGGTCGTCATAGCCGAGCACCGTTCCGATCGTATAGCTGCGCATCATCTCCTCGGTATAAGCGACGATACGGATCGCATTTTTTACCTTTTCCGGCGCATATCCATGACGTTTTTTATCAAACGAATAGATATGCATGCCATAGCCCTCCTGCAGCAGATCGTAATAACGTCCCTGCGCATCCGGCGACTGTGCGTACTCATATCTGCGGTACGAGCCGCCCTTTTCCTCCCGCGCGTAGACATGTACATAGCCTTCCTCCGCGAGATCGCTGAATAATCTGACATTTCCGGGCTTGTGGAACGTCGTGCAGGTGCTGAGCGTCTTTTTCTGCCATACTTCAAACAGAAAGCCCTGTACTTCGATCAGCTTCGGCCGCACATCATAGTCCGCACGTGTCAATGTCGCACGGATGACATACGCAGGTGTCGCCAGATCCTCATACAAAGCGGCTGCCTCCTGCGGCATGCGGATACGCACCTCACCACTCATCAGAAAGCAGTTCGAATAATCCCGCACCGGCACCTCGACAAAGCCCTGATCCGTATAGCACTCCCACTTCATCTGCGCAAATGTATTGCGCCCTTTTTCCGGAAAATCGTTCCGGTTGTAGCGGTCTGCCACGCTGATATATAAAATCAGCTCCTCCCCCGGCTCCGGCAGTGCATTTGCACAGAAATATACACTGTCTCCGACCTTCGGATATTCCCCGAACACAAAGCCCGGCACCTTGATCTCTTTCTCACACAGATAGCTGTAATCATAATAGATTCCGTCACGTCTGCCGTAAATACCGGTCAGATGTCCGGTATTCAGGAGCGTCACACGGTTCGTCTCAAAGCACAGCCCGCCGATCTGAAACTGCTGGTTCGCCGGCAGATACACCGGCTCCCTGACATTTTCTGCGGAAAGCAGCAGTCTCGCACATCTGCCCTTGCGCGCCTGAAAGCCGACGAGGCGCAGCAGATTCTGTAAAATCGGTGCCGTGACCTGATCGATCATATCCGCCTGTAATGTCTCGAACGCGGTCAGACTCTCGAGTATCGTGATACCGGGGTCTGATGCATTGAAATTCGTCCACTCGTCCGTATACAGAGGGATCTGCGTCAGCGCTTCGTTATAACGTTCATCAAATGTTTTCTTTTTCAAATTTTTACTGTTTAACATTTGCCATTCTCCCCCGTCTACTGCTCATCGACCATCAGATGAACCTGATGTGATCCGCTGCGGCATACCATAAACGGATTTTCCTGCACCTGTGCAAGCTCCGTCTCATGCGTTCCGGATTCGTCCGTATAGTGTGCGATCAGCAGCAGCCTGCGCACGATCGCCTTGCTCTTTAATACATTCAGCTTCATCAGAAGCTGATTCTCCTTCGGCATCACACCGATCTTCCAGCCGATGCCGTTCTCGCTCTCGACCGGATCGAGATATTGTCTCAGGCAGTTCTGCAGCTCGTTCTGGATCTCAAAGCTGTCCTCCATCTGTACGCTCTTTGCCCAGATGTCCACGCAGACATCGACGAAAATCGGCTCTACGATGTGGATGTGATCCGGCGAGATCGTCAGCTCACACGACTGCATCAGATATTTTTTCAGGTTATCCGCGAGATTGTGGAACGTATAGCTGCCCGCGCGGTAATCCTTTAACAGCACTACAAAGGTGACCGCATCCGGATCCTCCGCTCCGTCGATCCGTCTGCCCGTAACACAATGTACCTGTGCGATCGTATCGGAATATGCCAGTATCTCCCTCTCGTAATCGCTGATCGATACGAGACGTTTTCTGGATCTTAAAATGTTCGCTCCGCGCGCCAGCGCGCTCTCCAGTGTCTCCATGTTGCTGCCGCCGTATGCCTTGAACGGATTGCTGACGGTATTCAAAAACATAAACTGTGCACGCGCCTCGTTGATCGAGCCCTTGCCGACATTGCCGAGCTGTCCGTCACAGCAGCGGATGCGCACCTTGAATGCCACATCATCCGTGACGCGCGGCACATCGATATGCAGTCCGTCGCCGAAGATCAGACGGTTGTTCATGCGGTCTAACACATAGCCTCGCTCATGCTGCACGTCATCAAGCCGCTCGAGCTCTTCCCATTTCACATAAAACGCGGAGATTTCGCCGCGCATATCATATTCTGCACGCACATTGTCAGGCATCACATGCAGCAGATGCTGCATCTGTTTTGCGGTGTGGCGCCCACGCTCATTCACCCACACATCCACATCTAAGATGTGATCAGTGCCGAGCATAAAATACATATTCGGCAGTACCTCGTCGAGATAAAAGTCCTGCTCCGCCCTTGTCACGATGTTTTCTACCTGTACGGCATTCAGCCGTATATCATTGATCCGCGGCAGCATATCCTCCGGCTCATCCTCGCGTCTGATCCGGCTGCGCGTGATACGGATCCAGTACATCTGCTTATTCTCGATCGCGAGCGGTGCCTGATCTGACTGCGGCATGAAAATGACTGTTCCAGTTCTCGTGAAATTCGAGGTGTGATCCACGACCTTCATCTGGCGGAAACCGCCGCGCGTACTGTATTCAAACTTACACCGCAGCCCGTCGTAATAATTGCCCTCCGCAATATCAAAATACAGGCTGACCGGTCCGCGGTCCATACGGTTTTTAAAGCCCAGATACAGGGCATCGTCACTGTAAAGCCCTACTCCGAATGCCACAAACGGGCGGTGCTCCTTGAGCAGCTTTGTACAGTCGATCTTCCGCGTCGTGTTGACTGCGACGAGCTTTTGCGGCTCTACAGAGTGTTCTTTATAACAATAGGAGATCTTTAAATCCTTAATATGCGGATAATGATGGACGCTCGGACGCATGTAGCAGTTGTCGGATTTTAACAGCTGGATGCGCAGCACACGACCCTCATACGCGCCGCTGGCTGTCGTCTCCCAATCGGACGGACACACAAATTCCAGTTCGTATCTGCCCTTCTTATCCCGCATGAAAAGCTGTTTGTATTCCTGACGGCACTCGAGCTTTTTCCAGCCGATGCCGTTAAAATATTCGATCGAAATCTCCTCTGCGTACACATCCGCCGGCATATCGGTATAGACCACGCGTGGCTTGCGCTTGATGATCTTTAAATCGTCCTGTTCCTGACGCTTGGTCAGCTCCACCATATGCTCCGGATAGGTCACATCAAAAGAAATCGTCACAACCGCTCCAGATTTTGCGAAATAATTGTCGTGTCCGATATAGCACTCCTGATAGAGTGCCAGCGTATCCCCGAACAGATCAAACGACTGCACATCAAGATCCGTCGTTCCGTTATTCACAGACTCCGGCAGCTGCTGCTTTCCCTCGGAAGAAAAGGCAATCTGTGAAATCGCGTAATTTTCCGTGACAGGCTCTTGCGTGTCGAGAACGATGAGCTGATACTCGCGCCCGTCGATCATCAGAGCGTCAACTGCGGGGGCTGCCGCGTCCTTGCGCAGACAAAACGTCTCCCCGTCACCCAGCTGTGCCACCTGCGTGTACGGATGAAGCTCCCCTGCCCCGTAATAGCTGAACCGGTATCTGCCAGAGCGGATCTGCTCTAACAGCTTCGCATCTCCCGCGATGCGCACATACAGCGGATTGTCTGCGGTGTCAAAGGCACTCTCGTGGTAGAACAGCAGCGCATTCCTGGAAATATCCGCCTCTTTTCCAAACAGATGAAACGGCTGTATCCGCATCGCCACCGGCTGCTCCGATGCCTCATAGGAATATGTATCACCGACTGCTTCCTCCGCCTGTGTGTTCGGCGGAATCAGCTCCGGCACCTGATAACTGCCGAGCAGCGGCATGACATAGCCCTCTCTGCCCCTTGTCATAAACGCAGTCGAAAATACTGCATTGGACACATAGATACTGTTCGATGTCTCAAAAATGACCGGATCTTCCCCGTCCTCCGCCTGTGAGAGCAGCTGTGTCCCGCGCGGGATCTCCACGCCAGGAACGGTGTCATTGACCAGATCAAACAAAACCAGTGCACTCGCAGGCTTTGCCGGCAGCAGTGAAATATCCAGCATATTGACAAACTCGGTATGATATTTTTCGATGACCTCGTTGTACATGGCGATATTATCACTCATCTGTCCCGCAAAGATCTTCGCGATCGTCACACCGATATCCGGATCATCCTTGGAGTAATGCCACTCCGGTGTATAAGATCCCGCCAGCTCCTCGATCCGGTTCTCAATATCGTCCGCTGTGCGTGCATCGATCTGATCGTCCAGCAGTCTTATGTCAGGATCATTCCTGTTCGCCCTGTTCACGCTCGCTGTCATACTGTTCTGATTCATATTGCTCTGACTCATACGCTTCTTCCTCTACCTCTGCATTTAAATAAAACGGAAATACCAAATTATCTCTCTGATTCGTTTCACTTACCATATAGTCGATATTTACGATCAGACATCCATCCTTTGTCTGTGCATCCGTCGTAATCACCACATCACTCACACGCGGCTCTTGTGTCAATATCTGTTCCGTCAGATCCCGCCGCATCATATTGAGTGCCGTGATATTGGTATCCATAAATGTATACGACATCAGATTGCTTCCGTAACCCGGTCTGGCAAAACGCTCCGTCCGCTGTGTCATCAATATCAGATAGATGGATTCCTTGACACTCTGCTCCGCAGAGGAGGTCATAAACCTGCCCGTCGCCTCATTGATCTGCGGTGGAAATTTCATACCGCTTCCCAAAAATTTTTTATCCGGCATATGAGATACTCCTTTCTGCCACTTAACCGATCTTGATCGGCTTGCCCTCTACCGTCGCCGGTCCGTTGCTCGCGATCGATACCTTTGCTGTACCTTCTACTTTTGTTGTTGCGCCGCTGACCGAGAACGTCTTGACCGCCTCCTGCTTGATATTATTAACCGCATTGACACGGAAGTCCTTCGTCTTTAACTCGGTCACACCGCTCTGTCCGTTCATCACCAGCTCGATCTGATCCCCGACCTTGACGGTCAGCTTGGATGCCGCCAGCACTTCCATCTGTCCATTCATCGTATTCATCGTGATCTGGTTCGTGCCCTCCGGATCCGTGATCGTAATCTTGTGCTTGGCGTTGTCGAGCGTGATACTGTGCTCCGTTCCCGACGCTTTTCCTGCCGTCCGGATCGTGATCTTGTCATTGGCTCCCTCGCCCTCATTATCCTCAAACTCAATCGCATTGCCGTTGTGTGTGACAATGCGTTTGTTGGAATTGAGCGTGTTGGCACTCTGATTCAAAAATGTGTCGGTCGACTTGGACACGCAGCCGATCACATACGGCCGCTCAATATTGCCCTGCTCAAATGTTACAAGCACCTGATCACCGACCTCCGGCATAAAATAAATGCCCCATTTTGAGCCGCCATACGGCAGTGCCAGCCTTGCCCACCGCAGCTGGTTGCCCTCATCCCGCGACGGCAGCGACACACACAGCCTGCCGGGCATCGTCATATCGTAGTTCTGCGCCACAGTGCCGACCACTACGCCGAACACACGGTTATCTCCGGTCTCGGTTTTTGTCGTCTGTTTTTCTGCAATGTCATCAATAATATCAAATAATCCCATATTCTGTCATTCCTCCGGATCTGTTCTTAAGGATCATGCCGCTATAAAATCTGTCCTAGGATGCCTGTGGCATTTCCTGCTGCGCTGTCAACCTGCCCGAGCGCATCATCCACGGTATCCATTGCCGAATCGATCGTATCCCTCGCAGTATCTACCGCATCCATCACGCCGCCCAGCGCATCACCGAGCACACCGCCCAGCAGACCGCTGCTGCCGCTTCCGCCCGAATAAGATCCGCCGAGTCCGGCAGCCTTTGCCACGATCCGTGTGACAAATCCATGATCGCTGTTTAAGCTGTGTCTGACACTCACGATATAGAACAGGTTGTTGACCGGATCGCCCATGCCCACAATCTTGATAAAACGTCCGACAACCAGCTCCGGTATGCCGATAAACTCCGCATCCAGCGTTCCATAGCGGTACGCCACATCCTCCGCCAGATACGCCGCACGGTAGCCCGCCTCTTTTTTGCTGTCCGCAGTCGGATCAATGTAGACCAGCGAGGAATCCTTGAACAGCTTGGATGCATATCTGCCCTTGGACAGCTTATTTTTCAGTTTCACCGAACCTGCGATCTGTGATGCCTTTCCGACATCCGTGCTGCGCACCTCCACCTCACCGACCAGTCCGGTCACGTTATACTCCACATCAATGCCGCGCATTCCGGTCGCCGGCGAAAGCTCCATGAGTACATCCGTAAAATTCTTTGCTTTGCGGAAATACACATTGCCTGCGCTGACAAAAAATTCATAATTATATTTTTTCGCTGCTTTTACGACAAATTCATAATCACTCTCACCGACCATCTCGACCGTCTTATCGGTCGCAGATCCGGATATGCCGGGCACTGACACACCGCCGACTCCCGGCAGACTGCCCGCTGCCTGCCCGAGCTGCGAAGCTGCATTTTTCGCCTGACTTGCCGTATCCTTTGCCGAATCAACGGCGCTGCCGACCTTCGATGCCTCATTGGTCACGGAGCTGACTGCCCCACCGGTCAGCGAGTCCGCCTGACCTCCCCCAACACCGGAGGATGCTGCCGCATCTGCCAGATCTCCGACTCCGGCTGCATCTGCGACCGAACCGAGCAGACCCGAACCGGTATCCTCCTTATCCGGTGTATCCGCGATATTCAGACTCTTGATCACACCGCGGTCCTTCATCTCCGTATAGACTTCCGAACCAAAGATCTCCTGTACGCCCTCCGAATAGCTCATCGCCATCAACTGCTTGGAATAGCAGTTTGCCATCATAATACCCTTGATATCCATACAGCTCACACGGATACCCGGGTTCTCGCCCTCTTGAAAGAAGAAATTCACATGTGAGATAAACCCACAGAACACTTCCTTTACGCTGGTGCCATATCCGACACTGATCGATACCTGCGCGCCGAGCATCACAAACTTTTTGACCCGTTTATACTCAAAGGCACACGTATTCGTATTGTATGCGCCATAGATCACAAACGATGCGATCCCCGCCTCAAAGCCGCTGGTACTCTCGACCTCGATATCTCCGACCATCAGACCGCTTTTCGTCTTGGCAATCTCTGCACCCTCCACCTCGACGAGTACGAGCGGATTGCGAAAGTTGTCATATTCTTTTTTTAAATTCTCATAGAAATCCTCTTTGGTTTTAATGGATGAACCATT
>CALBJL010000181.1 GCA_937893485.1 uncultured bacterium
ATGATTCGTGCAATGAAAGCAAAACAGACATGCTTGCGGGAGCTGCGACCTCTTATCAACGTGCTTGCATGACCCCAAACCTGACAAAAATAGTTTCTCAAACGCCTAACTAATCATATTCTTTACTCACCTATTCTGTTAAGATATCTACAACATATGCTTTCTTTAATGGGCTTTCCTGTTTGACGGTCGTCAAATCACCTGTCTTCCTAATTTAAATATTGTTTATGGCTTCCTTTTTGTCTTTATAGTACCATATATAGTACTTTTTAAAAAGTGATTACTGAACTAGTTTCCCTCCAGCCCCTCAAGTTCCCGCATCCACACATTGACGGATGCATCACTGGGCATACGCAGGTCGCCGCGCGGCGAGAGCGCGATCGTACCGACCTTTGGTCCGTCCGGAATGCAGGAGCGCTTGAACTGCTGCGAGAAAAATCTGCGGTAAAAGGTTTTCAGCCACTTGTAGATCGTCGCCTCATCGTAAGCGCCTGCAAATGCGAGTTTGGCAAGGCGGTACACCTTTGCCGGAGCAAATCCGTAACGGAGTACCTGATACAGATAAAAATCATGCAGCTCGTAAGGTCCGACGAGATCCTCCGTCTTTTGTGAGATCTGTCCATCCTCAGGCGGCAGCAGTTCCGGGCTCACCGGCGTATCGAGTACATCCAGCAGCACCTCCGACAACTTTGCGTCGCCACAGGTGTCCGCATAATAGCGCACAAGATGGCGCACAAGTGTCTTTGGTACAGAACAATTCACCGCATACATCGACATATGGTCGCCGTTGTAGGTCGCCCAGCCAAGTGCCAGTTCGGACATATCTCCGGTTCCGATGACCAGACCTCCGTTTTTATTGGCAATATCCATCAGAATCTGTGTGCGCTCGCGTGCCTGACAGTTCTCATAGGTCACATCATGCACCGATGCATCATGTCCAATATCAGAAAAATGCTGGTTGACCGCATTCACGATTGAAATCTCACGAAGCTCTGCGCCGAGACAGCGGATCATGCCGACCGCATTCTCATACGTGCGGTCGGTTGTGCCAAAGCCCGGCATTGTCACAGCCGTAATCTGTGCCCGCGGCAATCCCAGTGCATCAAACGCACGCACCGTCACAAGCAATGCCAGCGTCGAATCCAGACCTCCGGAAATCCCGACAACCGCATGCTGGCAGCCGGTATGTGCCAGACGTTTTTTCAGTCCCATAGACTGGATCGCTAAGATCTCCTCGCAACGCTTCTCACGGTCGGACACATTTCCGGGCACAAACGGCGCCGGATCAATGTATCTGGTCAGAACGGTCTCATGCAGCTTCAATGAAAACTTCTGATACCGGTAGCCCTCCTGCCCGCGTGTCTCAAACGTCGTCATTCGTCTGCGCTCTCCAATCATACGGGCGGCATCGATCTCGGAATATGTGATCTCGTTTGTAAAACGGGTCGCTTCGGCAAGTACCGTCCCATTTTCCGCGATCACATTGTGTCCGGAAAATACGATATCCTGTGTGGATTCGCCCTCCCCCGCACTGCAATACACATAACCGCACAGCAGCCGTGCCGACTGCCCTTTTACGAGCTCCCTGCGGTAAATATCCTTTCCGGTCGTCTCATCACTGGCGGACAGATTCACGATCAGGTCAGCCCCCGCCAGTGCATGTCCGTTGCTCGGCGGGTCGGGGGCCCACAGATCCTCACAGATCTCCGCCGCTACCGATAACACCGGAAACTCCTGACAGACAAAGATCTGCTGTGTGCCCATCCATGTCTGTGTATCTGCATCGAATGTGACCGGAACCGCCTGACGCATCCCACGCGTAAAATGGCGCTGTTCATAAAATTCGCCGTAGTTCGGAAGATGCGTTTTCGGCACCAGACCGAGCAGCCTGCCGCCACAGATCACCGCTGCCACGTTGTAGAGCTTGCCCAGATGCTCATACGGCAGCCCGACAAAGATCAATGCCTGCATCTGCGCCGTGCGCTCCATGAGCCACCGCAGCGCCTCCTTTGCCTCACGCAGCAATAATTCCTGCAAAAACAGATCATTACACGTATATCCTGTCAGGCACAGCTCCGGACAGACGATCACGGACGCGCCCTGTTCTGCCGCCTCAGTGATTTTTTCCAATGCAGATTCCCGGTTAAACAACGGGTCTGCTACTTTTATATACGGTGTCACAGCCGCTACTTTTATGAAACCTTGCTGCACTTTGCTATCTCCTTTAACTCATCGATCTCAAATGTATAGTCCGTGTTACAGAAATGACAGTTGACATGGATCGGCTCCCCGTCATCAATCATTTCCTTTAACCCCTTTTTGCCGACACTGATCAGTGCCTTTGTAATGCGCTCCTTGGAACAATTACAATGGAACTGCACCGGCATGGTCTCGTTGTATTCCACATCAAAGAAGGTCAGCACCTCCTCCAAAATCTCCTCCGGCGTAAATCCGCGCTCTAACATCTTCGTGACAGGCTCGAGTGTCGCAAGGCTGCCCTCGAGCTTGCTGATAATATCCTCGCTCGTAAACGGCATAAGCTGGATGATAAAGCCTCCCGCCTGCAAAACACTGCCGTCCCTGTCGACGAGCACACCCAGCCCGACAACGGATGGAATCTGCTCACTCGCCGCAAAATAATAGGTCAGATCCTCAGCGATCTCTCCGGTCTGCAGATCGACCTCCCCGACGTAGGGCTCTTTGAGTCCCATGTCCTTAATCACACGCAGCATACCGTGTCCCATCGCCCCTCCGACATTCAGATGTCCGTCCGCGCGGGAGGGCAATGCCACAACCGGCACTTCCGGATAACCTTTCACATTTCCCTTTGAATCGGCTGTCACGGTCAGCCCCTTGCCGGGTCCGTCACCACGGATCTGCAAGGTCAGAATATCGTTTTCGCCCTTCATCATCGCACCCATCATCGTTCCGGCGCTGAGCAGCCTGCCGAGCGCGGCGGTCATCACCGGACTCGTATCATGGCGCACACGCGCCTCCTCTACCAGATGCTTTGTCGTGACTGCAAACGCGCGGATTGCTCCGTCCGCTGCCGTTGCCCTTACCATATAATCTTTCATGTTACGTTCCTTTCTTTTCCATGCTCCCTGACGACATAAAACACTTTCTCACTCGTTTCATGCGGCGCACCGCCACTTTCCGCGTCAAACGCGCGCACATATTCCATGCCGCTGCGCGCGATAAATTCCAGAATCTGCTCCGGCGCATAGCCCTGTTCCTCGTGAACCTCACTCACACGCGCAAACAAGCCGTTTTCCTGCCTGATAAACAGCGTCAGATCGTACTCGTTCCTGCCGGTCTCCTCATCAAAATAGTTGTCCCAGATAAAGCTGGCATCCTCACCATTCTCCGCTATCGTCATGTCGCCCATGACCTCGCGGAACTTATAGAGCGTGTTCAGGTCGAAAATAAACACGCCGCCCGGATCGAGATAGTTATTTGCCAGCCGCAGGGTCTGAATAAAATCCTCCGGTGTCAGCAGATAATTCATCGTATCACACGTGCTCACGATCGCGCGCACTGTACCGTACAGCTCAAACTCACGCATATCCTGACACAGATATAAAATCCCGCTGTCAGCCGTTTTTTCACGTGCCTCCATCAGCATCTCCTGCGAGCCGTCCACACCGATCATGTCATAACCCGCCTCCGCGAGCATCCGCGTGAATGTACCCGTTCCACAGCCGAGATCAAGCACCAGACCGTCCGTGATCCCCTCTTTTTTCAATTCCGCTACGACCAGATCCCGCCATTTCCCATAGGGAACATCTTCCATAAATTCATCATATACTTCCGCAAATCCGGTATATGCATCCATCTTTCAGCCTCACTGTATCCATTTTATCCGGATCGCTCCAGAATAGTATTACTATACCATTTTTGCAGAAAACTTTCTACTAAAAATTTGTACTCCGACTTGGAATTAATCCTTATTTTTGTTACAATGAATAATCAATGGAGGAACACACATGCACCAATTAGACCATCTGATAACAAAAAAAATACGGAGCACTTACGGCAGACGTATTTTTTCTCCGATCGTATATAGTATTTTTCTGATTATTATCTGGTTTTATACACCGATGCAGTCACTGATCCATCCGCTCGTGGTCTCTGACCAGATGCGGATCGCAGAACTTGCAGGCAACGGCAGCCGCTATATCTCGACCACGCTGCACGATCTGAATTTTACCGGATACACACAGAGCCGCCTCGGTATCGTCACCGGATATTATTATTACACGATCCGTGAGGACGGCTGCTATCTGGTCATTTTAAATCCCGGCACATGTGAAGAAGGACTGCCGCACATCGATGATGTCCAGATACTCGCCAGAATCCGCACACAGCCCGAAAGCTATTCGATTCTCGCAGAAAACCTCGCAAAGGATCTGTCGTGGACGACCGCCGGTTTCTATGATAAGGTATCACCCTGCATCATATCCGAACCCGGATTCGGGCGCATCGGCAGCTCGATTCTGTGCTTTTGCTATTTTGCATCTGCGATCTACTCGCTGCTGTCCATCGTGCTGTTTCTGCTCTATGCGCTGTTTCCGGTGCTCTCACCCGCGAGCCGCCGGCTTGGTCTGTACGGCAGACGCGCGGAGCTGTTAGCACAGGCGGAGGATGAGCTTGCGACGCTGCCACAGTTGGCAACCGAGGATATGTTTATCACGGAGCACTTTTTCATCGCGTTTGCGAACAAGTCCGTGACCGTTATCCCGATTAAGGAGATCGTGTGGATCTACAAATATTCCACACTGCACAATATTTTGTGGTATCATTTCAGTATTTCCTATACGCTGCATATCACCGCAAACAAGCACCTGTACATTCAGTTTCCGAAAAATATGAAGTCCGATATCGACGGTATCATGGATTATTTGTCCGAAGCAAACCACGATATCCTGGTCGGCTTCAATGAAAAGAACCGCAAGACAGTTCAGGCGATGCCCGGTGTGACACGCTTTGCCGACGGACTGATCGCCTTTCTGAAACAGAAGATCTGAATTTAAAAAGGGTCTGGCATATTGGAATGCCAAACCCTTTTTTTCTATATTCCATTACCAGTTAAATATATTTTTGAAGAAATCTTTGATGCCCTGAAGGATTTTTGCGATAAATCCCTGCGCATCATCGGAATTTTTGATCTGGTCGTACAGTGATTTTGCCTGATCAATCAAAGAATCCACATTGATGTCGAGCTTGCTGATCTTCAATAATACATCGACCAGCTGATTCTTCTCGTCATCCGTCATCGTGAAATCATATTTATCAAGCGCCTCGTCGATGCACTCACGGATACTGCTCTCGTCCTTCAGACCACCCTCTAAAACCTTCTGCTTGACGTAAGCCATAAATTCCTCGACCTCGCCGTCAGTGGCTCCCTGAATGACGTCTGCCAGCTCACCGGTCACAACGATCTCATTCATCGCCGCATCCAGACTCTCCTCGTCCACCGGCTCGCCGGTGATCTCGGAATACGCCTTCATTGCTCCGATCAGCGCTGCCGTACCGGAGATCGGTGTCGGTCCTGCCACAATAATGTCTGCATCCTTTAAGCCTGCAGTCGCAAGCGCATTCTTATACATGCCGACCGTACAATAATTGATATTTTTCGTGGAAATATTCAGTCCGTTTCCCTTCTCCCGCTGCACGATCACAACCGAAGACAATGCCTTTGTTCCAATCTTCTCTGCCGGAAGGTATTCATCGAGATACTGGTGCTCCTCTGCGTTTGTGATTGATACGACATTGTAATCATCCAGCTTGGCGGCATCAATACCCATGAGACTGAGTACCGTCGCTTTCTGCTCTGTGGACAGATTCTCTCCGAGTGCCAGATACGGCTTGTCATCCGCCGCGATCTCCACATTGTCATCCTGATTGATCTCTGATGTATCACTATTTGATTCAATCTCTACATCTGCCACTGGATTTGATTCGTCCGTATCATCAAGCAGCATGACATCCCCCTGCACCTCATCCGTTGTGCCGTCGAGCACCGGATCATCCGCGGCATCGTCTGCCGAGATCTCTCCCTCTACCTGATCTGCTGCTGCAGGTACTGCCGTCGAGCAGACAGTGACAGCCACCATCAGCATCGGCAAGAACCTTGTTGCCGTCAAGAACTTCGGCAACCACGGCCAGACCGTTGAGGTGGTGCTCAAGTCCGACTCCACCATCAGCATCGCCAGCCATTTTTTCATATGCTTTCTCTTCATTTTTGTTTCCTCCTTTTTGGGTACCGGATCAGCGCCCGGTATGCTTCTTCATCCATCCCCATATGTCAGCATATACGTCCGCACGGTCGTTCTCATTGAGCAGCTCGTGCCGGTCATCCTCGTACAGCTTCATTGCAACATTTTTAATACCCGCCTTTTTAAACTGGCGGTACACACGTTTCACTCCCACTCCGGCATCGCCCACTGGGTCTTTGTCGCCAGATATTAAAAGTATCGGAAGATCCGTGCGGATCTGTCTGATATACTTTTCCTTGTTATCATAAGCTACCGTTGTAAACAGACCGTAGTAGCCATTCAGCGTAAAATCAAATGTGCACAGCGGATCGCTGTAATATTTTTTTACACACTCCGTATTGCGCGCTAACCAGCTGTCTTCGGGTCTGCTGCCATCCATGCAGAACTGCGCGTAGCTCTTTCCAAACGTCGCATGCTTGACAAAACGGCTGCGGTAATGCCAGCCACGGAATGTCGCGATCGCATGACAGCAGAAGATTCCGAAATAACACACCGCATCGGGCACACTTCCCGTACCGCAGATAATCGCGCCATCGACTTCATCGCTGTAGATCGTCAGGTATTTGCGCAGCAGATACGAACCCATACTATGTCCAAAAATAAAATACGGCACACCCGGATACACCCGTCTGGTCATATCCGTGACCTGATGCATATCGGCAACCAGTACCTGCGACGGTCTGGATTTGCAGAAATACCCCAGATGCCTGCTGTCCCTGACGGACTCTCCATGTCCGAGATGGTCATGTCCCACAACCAGAAAACCGTGTGCTGTCATAAATTCGGCAAATTCCTCATAGCGTCCGATATACTCCTGCATCCCGTGTACCAGCTGGATCACTCCGTATACTGCCCCATCATCCGGAAGCCAACGCACACCGTGTATTTTTGTCTTTGTGTCCCTTGATAAAAAGTGATAATCCTCTCGTACCATACCGTGTCCCCCATGTTAGCATAGTTACACGTATTCTGAACCATATTGCGCAAAAAGTCAACCCTTAGATCAATTATGCATAGTGTGTGACCACGATCTGGATACTTGTGATGCCCTGATAGCTGTTGATCTGCGGATAATAGGTAAACGCAAACCGCATCTGCTGCGGTCTCCCGCACAGCAGGGCATCCACTTCATCTACTCCGTATTTTTCCCTATAATAGTCTAAAAATTCCTCCGCATCCCCAAAATAAAGTGCATCCACCACCCCGTGTCTGCCGATGAGCTGGAGCTTTAGCATATTATGCTCTTTTCCTATAAGAGATGCGCGCCTTGCAAACAGCTCCTTATCTGCAAAAATAGGCTTTTCATTGCCGTTTCCGCAAGGCTCCAGTACCGATAGCTGTTCGATCAGCGTCTGTGTGATATAGGAAATCGGCATCGGTACATCGATCCGGATCGTCTCTGTCAGATCTTCCTCTGATAACTGCGCCTGTTCACACAGCAGCCGTTCAAACTCCTCCAGATGCTCCGGCGCGAGCGAGAGTCCCGCCGCCATCGCATGACCTCCGAATTTGATGAGCAGTGATCCGACACGGCTCAGATGCTCATACATGTGGTAAGAGGGAATCGAGCGTCCGGAGCCTTTCACGCAGTCCTCCCCGTTCGTCAGCACATAGGTCGGACGGTAATAGCGCTCGCGCAGACGTCCGGCGATAATGCCCGCCAGACTCTCATGAGTCTGCGGCAGATAAACGACCAGCACCGGATGTTTCCACAATTTCTGCTCCTCGACGAGACGAACCGCCTCCTCGACCCCTTCTGTGGTCAGTTGTTTGCGCTCATCATTGAGCGACACCAGCTCCTGTGCGATCTTCTGTGCACGCCAATGATCCGTCTCTATGAGCAGCTCCAGCGCGCGCTTTGCCGTGTCCAGCCTGCCGGTCGCGTTGATACAGGGACCGATCACATAGCCGATATGATACGCGCGAAGCTGGTCTGCATCGAGACCGCTGCACGCGATCAGCGCCTGCAATCCGATATTGTCCGTCCGGCGCAGCTGCTCCAGTCCAAGCGTCGTGATCGTGCGGTTCTCCCCGCGTAGCTCCATCACATCCCCGATCGTCGCAAACGCCGCATATTGCAGGTATTTCTGCCATGCGTCCGTCTGTCCGCATGCGCGCTGTACCAGTTGCAGCACCTTCCACGCCACGACCGCCCCGCAGATCCCCTTGCACGGGTATTCACAGTCCTCACGCTTCGGATCGACAACCGCATCCGCCTGCGGCAGCACGGCTGTCGCGGTATCTCCCTCCCAGTACAGCGGCATCTCGTGGTGGTCTGTCACAACAACGGTCATGCCGAGCTCCTTCGCCCGTGCGATCTCTGCGGCAGCCGCAATACCGTTATCACAAGTCAGGATCGTATCACAGCCCTGCTCAGCAGCTTCCCGAATCAGCTTTTCACTCAGTCCGTAGCCGTCCTTGATCCGGTGCGGCAAGGTATAGTCCACACACGCGCCACATGCCTTTAGTCCATCATATAAAATATAGGTAGAAAAAATACCGTCGATATCATAGTCACCGATAATCCGTATCTTTGCCTGCTGGCGAATCTTGGTCAGCAGAATCTGCGCTGCCTTTCCGGCATCCTTTAAAAGAGACGGCTCATACAAGCGGTCTGTCGATGGATGAAAATACTCGTCCAGTTCCTGCTCCCCGACTACTTCCCTATTGCGCACCACACGCGCGATAACCGGGTCGACACCATAGGTCTTTCCGATTCCGTTAAAATCCGCGCTTTTTGCGAGTACCACCCATTTTTCAGCTTTCTTTCTCATATCCTCTGCCTCTCTTTATCCGCTGACACTTACTATAACGAAAGGAGAGCCCGATTCACTACAGGCTCTCCCGAATAAATATTTTTCTTTTAATATACAATACGGTTACGACCGCTTTCTTTTCCTTTATACAGCTTATCATCCGCCTGCTTGATGTTCGCATCCGTCGAAATATGCGGATCATACTCGGTCAGTCCTAGCGTCATCGTCACATGAATGATCTGATCCTCATAAGGGATCTCCATCCGGTTGATCTTGAGCTGGAGCTTTGACAGTTCATTCCGTGCTTCATCACCGTTCATATTCTCAAATAAGAACAGAAACTCCTCGCCACCCCAGCGGGCAACTGCCCCGACGCCGTTCATATGCTGGCGGAACAGCTCTGCCAGTTTGCGTAGCACCTCATCACCGCACTCATGTCCGTATGTATCATTGATCCGTTTGAAATGATCAATGTCACCAATCGCCACGGACATAAACTGTGTCTCTCCGCGGTTGTAACGCTTCAGACAGTGATTCACATGATCAAGCATACAGAAACGGTTCCACAGCTTGGTAAGCGGATCGGTCGATGCGATATGGCGCAGCTCCTTATTGTACTCCTGCAGCCTGCTCTCCATCTGAAAAGCATCCTTCGTGAAATATACACCGGTAAACATGATCATTGCACCTTCTAAAACAATGCTCACCAGATACATGTACATCCGCAGCTGGCCCGGCAGCCACTCGATGTCCATCGCCTGTATATACTGACCGTGCAGGTACAAAAATACACGGATCAGATACAGAATAACCAGTGTCCGCACCGGATGTCTGCGCTCCATAAACAGATCTACCACGATGAGCGCAAAGATAAAATGATGCACGCCGGTATCACTGCCAAACAGTACATAAAAACTGCCTACCCATAACACCGTCGTAATATTCAGCATGACGTAGGAAAAACGCATTTTATCCTGATAGGTACACCGGAATACATATCCATACAGTATGAGGAATATAGCACCAACGACTGCTAAGTGATAGCGCGCCGAAACGAGAAATCCCACGCATACCAACAACAGGTACAACATGAATATCAATACCGACATACGCAGTACGACAACAATCTTTGGTGATTCGTTTTTGTTTTGAGGTTCCTGCAAGACCAAATCCTTGATCTTCGTCATAATAGACAACGACCCTTCTCCCCCTTTTAATGCATATAGGTACATATTAACACATTGCCCTTTTTATTTCCAGATTTTTTCGAAAAATTTTCGTAACCCGGAACCAATCTGCCGCTGATCAATATACTAAATTAACAAATGACAGGAGTGTTCGTAACTGCTGCTTTATGCACAGTTACGCATTTTTTGTATGAAACAGCTATATGCAATGCAGGATACTACCGATACCGGCACTCTGCAGGTCAATGTCACCTCGCGCGTCCAAAACACACCGGTTCCGGATGCGACCGTCACACTCAGCTACACCGGCGATCCCGATTCCACGCTTGAGTCGCTGCAGACCAATGAATCCGGTCAGACGCCGACCGTCACACTCGGCGCTCCTCCGGTTGAATACAGTCTGGACTCCGATCAGGAAAACCAGCCGTTTTCCCTCTACACCATCCAGATCCGTGCCGCCGGCTACCATCCGCTCAATATATCCGGCATTGAGATCTTTTCCACGATCAAGGCGATCCAGAACGTCGCATTGACCCCGTTAGATTACGGCAACCGTTTTCGTGAAAGCATTGATATTCCGGTCAACACACTGTTCGGCGACTATCCCCCGAAGATCGAGGAAGCGGAGATCAAACCCATTGAGGAAAGCGGAGAGATCGTCCTCAGCCGCGTTGTCATTCCGGAATATGTCGTCGTACATGACGGTCCGCCAACAGACTCACGCGCGAATGATTATTATGTCCGTTACAAGGACTACATCAAAAATGTAGCCTCCAGCGAAATCTATGCAACATGGCCGGATGCAACAATCCGTGCAAATGTTCTGGCAATCATGTCCTTTACATTAAACCGGGTGTTTACGGAGTGGTATCGGAACCAACACAAATTCTCGGTATATAATCCCCTATATTTATCTTAAATTTTATCTTTATCTCTTTATCATAGATGTCTATCCGCTCAATGATTCTGCCGAGCAGCACCTTCTTCTCTGCAATACTGCTCTCCATAAACAGCTCACCCCAATTCGATATGATACTTCCCAGTTCACTGATATCATTCTTTTTGATCTTCGTTTCCTCATACTCCTGCTGCTTTTGCCCGATCTGATCCTGCAACTGCTGCCGCTCTGTCTGCTTTTTTTCTATAAGGGCTGATAATTGATCGACCGTAAATGCACCCTCTCCACGCAGGGCAAGGGGTATATTTTCTTGTAGCGTATCTATATCCTTCCCCACCGCTTCATACTGTTTCTCTAATTGCAGCTTCTCTTTTTGTAAGCGCTTTCGCTGTTCTTCCTGTAGCTGCATGATTTCATCATAAGTATCTGCTTCTTTGAGACTGTTGAGATAAGATGTGACCACCGAATATACGATCGGCTCTATCTCCTCCGCTCTGTATAGCGCTTTACCGCCACACTGCATACTCCCATTGGAAGCTCTGGTACACCGATACTTTCCTACATACTTTGTCCGCTTCTCACCAGCCTTTGTCGTCCAGTAATCATACTTACTTCCATTCGTTAAACGACTTCCACAACACCCACAATAGATTAAACCCATCAACGCCAGCTTTCCAGAGGTAGTCGATGTATATTTTCCATAGCCCTGCCCCTCATCTCTCGCTCTCTTGATCCTCGCTTTTCTAGCCTCACGCATCTGCTGTGCCAGATACCATGTATCCTCCGATACATGCGCCAGCTCTGGCATTCTGTGATCGGACATGATCCAGTTCTCCATTGGTGTCCGCTCAAACGTTCCTCCACATCCGCTATGCTGTCTGCGATTATACGCGATATATCCCATATAGATCGGGTTCTGTAAAATCTGCGAAATTGTACTCGCTTTCCATGCGTCTTTGATCGCAGGCACCTTGCTTTCGTTTAATTCCTTTGCTATCTTCTGATTTCCATAATTATATCTAATACTATAATCAAAGATTTTCTCTATAATCTCTGTCTTACTATCATCTCTGACCAGATGCTTGAGGGCGCGACCATGATTGCTAATCTCTCCCGAATACTCTAATCGATACCCATAAGGTGCATACCCACCTACAAACCGCCCAGCTCTCGCAAAAGTCATCTGCGCATCCTTCACACGCGCTCCTGTCTTTCTGCTCTCTCCCTCTGCCTGCCAGAATCTGATATAGTTCAACAGCTTATCAATATGCTCCTGCGTTTTTAGCTGCCCTTCCTTTACTGACCATACCTCTATTCCTAAATTATTTAAGGTCGTCACAAAGACCGGGCTCTCATCCTCCTTGCGCCCGATACGATCTGACATGTATACTAATAACACATCAAACACTCTCTGTCTGGCATCTGATAAAATGTCCTGCAACACATCCCGATCTTTTATGGATGTTTTGAAACCAGATACCGCCTTCTCCACATATTCACCCTCAAACTCCCAATTTTGATGTGTCTCTATGTATGCGCGACATTCCTCTCTCTGCACTGGAATGTCTTCACTGCGCAACTGCTGCTTTGAAGATACCCGATATAAACACTTTACCCTTTTCTTCTGCTCCATGCTTTCTTCCTCCTCATTACTTTTTATGCATATGTATACAATTTACACGTATCTGTGATGATCTGCCTGCGCCCCTATGAATAATGGTGTTACTGTACACAGGTAGGAATTTTCTGAACTGAAAATTCCGTACCATATAGTGGTGGCGGTGGATTTTGCCGATTTGGAATGCGAAGCATCGGCAAAATCGGTTACTGTTTGCGCAAGGCGTGAACAGTAACATAATTGTTGTGATCCTGCTGACCCTAAACTATATCCATTGACTTTATAACAAAATTTATGTATAATTTTGTTATCAAATGAGGAGGTGCTCTATGCCGACGATCAGATCAAGTGCTGACTTGCGGAATAATTACAACGAAATCTCTACATTTTGCCATAATTATCCCGAACCAGTTTTTATCACGAAGAATGGAAAAGGCGACCTTGCTGTTATGAGCATCGAAGCCTACGAACAACTGACCAGCCGCTTTGAACTCTACAGCCAGATCAAAGAGGGAATGGACGATATTGCATCGGGCAACACCAGACCATTTTCTGACGCTATGGCTGATATTCGGAGCCGCCGCAAGCGATGAGCTACCAGCTTTCTATCACTTCCACAGCAGAGCGCGACATTATGCGCGCTGTAGATTACATCGAGTTTACCCTCAAAAATCCTGATGCCGCAGACCATCTGTTAGATGCTGCGACCAAGCAGATAAACTCCTTAGCTGATCTGCCACAGAGGTTTTGTTTGGTAGCTGATCCCGTATTAGCCAGTTGGGGCATTCGTTTCGTGATCATCAATCATTACCTTGCCTTTTATATCATTGATGAGGAAAACCAGACAGTCATTGTCGTTCGTTTTCTCTATCAAAAAAGCAACTGGACTTCCATTCTTCGAGAGGGATTTTCCCTCGTTTAAGGAATCTGTTTTCATGCAGATTCCTTTTTTATGTATTGCCCTATAAACATCCCTCCTCTTTCTCTTTGGTCGGGGATTGTAACGCTTCTGTCTTATTTTGCATAGCCCCTATTTTCTCCGCGATATACTTTCTCTTTAACTCCGCTCTGATTTCTTCACCGATGTGGTTTGGTGTTTCTGAAAATGTCAACTCTACTGTATACGCTGTTCCTGTAATTCCACCCCGCGCTACATTCATAATCGTTACGCTTTCCACTTTCATACCCCTGTCTCGCTGTTCTTCTCCTCTATCTCTATTCGTGCTTTCTTTTGAATATTCTGTGCTCGGGGTTGATTTTAGCGCGTTAGTGTATTGAAATTTCATGCAAGTACCTCCATTTTTAATGATACTTGCACTCATTACATGTAGGAAAAGTAGGTCTATGGGTGTTTTTTTGGAATGAGTATGGATATTTTTTGGACGCTGTTGGATGGGGGCTGGATGTGTAGGGGTAATCGGATAAACGTCATTGCATGAAGTGATACGTGTATGGGAAAAATGGGTACGCCTATGATAAACGCACTCATTTCACTTGCATATAATGCTTTTAAGGTGAAAATGGATGTGTCTGTCCTTTTTCGCTGCGCTTCTCCCCTCTCCTTTTCCCTCGCCTCTACTCTATCGGGTTTTTATTGTATGATCTGCTTCTATGGCGATCGGGATGATTCTGGGGGATATGGGGTGCTGTCTGGTATTTCTCTCATGCTTGGCTCTCTGAAATGGTCTATAAACTCTGATTGCTTCTCTTTGGTGTCTTTGGGGTTTTATCAAATGATATGGTAGATTGGAAAGCATACACGCGACACACTTTTTCTAACCAGTCACCTGTTGGCAGTGATTACTGGCATATCACTTTTTCCCCACCTCCGCACTCTCCTTTTTCCTAAACCCCTGCTTTTCCCTCTTTTTTAGCATTTTTTCTAAAATTTTTTCTCACAAGCTTTTGCTTGGGTTAGCTGTCTTGGGTTAAGTGTATGTTGTGTGCTTTTTTCTCTCTGCACATAATTTTTCCCCTTTCTCTGCTGCCAGAAAAAGGGGATTGTATTGAAATATTATGCAATGCTGTGTTAGGAATGGACAATGGAGATTTTCGGAAATAGCTGCTCCCCAATCTGTCCATAGATGCTTACTACCACCACGTTTCGCTCTAAATCAATTTTCTTTTGCTTGTTGATTGAAGATTCAAATGTGATCTGGTCTGTCTCCATGTCCAGTTGCATTTTTACCTTGTCCACAAGATGTCCATTCACTTTTACTACTGTATTCATCATGCATTTCCTCCCATCGCTCTGATTACCTTTAGCCTAATCTGCTCCGCAGTATACTTCCCATTCGCCAATTCTGTTAATTGCTCTAAATTTAAACCTCGTTGATATGCATCCACTAATTGAGCAGTCGTGACATCCTTTACTCCAAAGGGTACTGCTTGGAGCAACTGCCCCTTCGCCGAATACCTTAACCGCGTTACTGCATTCGTAAGCAACTCTATTTGCTTTCGCTGCTGCACGACCTGTGTTGATATGGTCTGCAAATAATTGTAAATGACTTTTTCATCCACCATTCTCCTACCCTCCTTTTTTTCTTTTTTCCTTTTTATCAACACCACGTGCTTTGTGCTGTCAGGAGTTTTTACTTTGCAGCTATAACTGGAGGCGTTTGAACTTCTTTGGCTGTGGTGTCGCTGGCTGCAATGGTGCAAACTTATCAGTAAACCGTGCCGATGAGGATAAATGGGTATAGGTAGTGTCCCATGATTCATAGCCAGCTTCTTTTAACAGAGGGTTGATCTCTCGCTCTGGAATTGTAACTTTCGCGACTTCCCCCGTCTCCTCATTCACCATCCGCCCTTGGATTCCTAAGTGCTGCTTGGTCTCGTATAATATCTTGCGTGGTGAAGCTTCTATTGTCGGAAAAATCTCATTGAATCGTTGTTCATCTTCGGAACGCCATGAGGTTACCTCAATATCTCGCTCTAGGTTCTTTGATGCCAAGTACCCTCGCTTTCCTCGTTTCTCCTCCTTACATTCGTTTAGGTTCGCGATTATATATTCGATCGTATTTTTAAATTCATCATTCGTATGTATATAGGTGACATAGGTCATACCTTTCTTCCATATCGCACTTATCGTCTTATTTTTGATCCTTTTATCAAAGTTGCATAATACGTGGTAGTGCCAATTCAGATTGTTTTGGCGTGAATATGTGGCTATGTATTTCACTCCAGCATAGTGGGAGTTCAAGCGCTTCGTAAACAGGTTAAACTCGTGATTCGCTACCGCCAGCTCCTCATACCCACCAGAAAAGGTTAATGTAATCATGACGACATTGGGTACATCAAAGTTGTTGTAAACCAACTCCTTGACGACCTCTCGCCGCTTCTTCATGCGCTTATAATAATTGTAGTTAGAATATGCGCTTTCCTCGCATGGTAACTTTGGAACCTGTTTTTTGATCTTCTTTGGTGTCTCTGGCTTTATGGGTTCAGACGTTGCAAGCTGCAAATTTTCATAGGTGGTTATCTGCGTGCGCTTGCGACTTATTTTTATTTTGTATGCATTCTCGACCTCCATTCGCCCCCTCCTCCTTTTCATTTCTGTATATGCAGAATAACACTGCCATTTCGTTATCTCAATGTGCATTTTTAATGAATTTTTTCTGTATAAAAGTGGGTGTTAAAATGGAAAATGATAGGCGTTATGAAAAAGTGGATTGACGTTTCATTTTTTTGTATAGTCGTCTCTTTGTGCATGTTGTACAAAGTGGTAAACCTCGTTTTTTTATTCCCTCGCTCTTTTCTCTCCTGCTGTCATATATTATGTGTTGGATATGCTATGTAATTATGCATGTGCATAATTTACTGACTGCTGTTGTAATGTTCACATGGAGTACAAATTTTTCGCAAAAAAAGAAACACCACTCCCGGTGTTTCCTCTTTTTCTTGATTTTTGAATAATATGTTTTTAGAGATTAAATTTTATTTTATTGGGTAGTTATAAATTAAAAATCAAACCATTTTTCTACAGCGTAACCTCGCTCTGAATCGATTACTATATAATTTGTTGTTTTGTGCATCTCATAGGGTTTTTCATCCTTATACCCGCCTACCTCTCGCCCTTTCTTATCATACTCCTGTGTATAATATACCTTATATATACTACACTCTCCATCTGTGATATCTTTCTTTGGGGTTTCGGGATCACTCGGTGTCGTTCCATTGAATGTATGTATAGGGACTATCGTTGGCTTGATCGTCGCAAAACCATAGCCCTGTGAATACATGTTATTCGCTGTTAATCTTCCTCCCTTCGCCGTTTCCACCCCGATCAATTTTGCTTCCTCTGAGTCACTAAACACCATCCCATTCGCTATTGTGTATATGATACACTAAAATTACCGAAAAAAAGCGTCAGAATTCCCTAAAAT
>CALBJL010000182.1 GCA_937893485.1 uncultured bacterium
CATAGATACGCGAGCTGCCGGTCAACTGCTCCGGATCATTGATCGAGCTCATATCAAGCGTCGTCCACGGCAGCTTTAAAATACGTGCTACTGCATAGGCAATCTGGGATTTTCCGGTTCCCGCAGGGCCTACCAACAGCAGTCCGTATGCCGGAAGCGTATGCGTCCGGTTGATCTGGATGATCGTCTCGATGATACGCTGCTTCACACGCTCCATGCCATATAATTCCTCATCGAGAATGCGCCGTGCCTCTGCCGGATCGATCGCCTCGAAATAATCACTCTTCCACTGTACATTCATCATGATCGATAACGCCCGCTGCGCGTGTCTGCGCTCCTCCGGCGATACCTCATGGGAACGGGCAACCGCCAGATTTCTACGCGCCCACAGGCGGATATTATCCGGTAATGTCCTTCCCGCACAGTTCATAAAATCAGTAATACTCTGGATACTCGTGAGCTTCATGCTGTCGCCCACTTCCTCCTTATCATCCTCGTCCCCGGTCTCCTCCTCGGGTGCATCACTCGCGAGCAGACGGTCGATCATAAACTGCAGAAATCCATCCTCAGCCGACAGCTTGGTGCCGCCACCAAATGCGATCTCCCGGATCTTATATACTGCGTAGCCCTCCGGTCTGTTCTCTCCGGAAAGACGCACATTGATATGATTCTCCCCCAGCCATTTTAACAAACCGGTAAACCGTGCATCGATTGTGAGAATATCCGCACTGAATGCACCGTCTTCCTCCTGAAATTCAAAAGAAGTGCGCTTGGCAGGGTTTGTAAACACGCCGCAGGAATGATGCTTCCATGCGCGTGCGGTGTTATCTAACAGCATGATTGGCTGCTCTGCGGTCGGCTGCGCCTCGTTGGAGCGGACGGTCTCATAGGTACATTCTGCCTGCTTTTTGTCCGCCGGCGCATTTGTAAAATCAAATACTGGCATATGCTCTCTCCTTTGTCCTCTTGTCCAATGTGATAAGTATAGCACAAAGTTCCCCACAAGTGCACAGAAAATACGACAAAACTGCTAATTTGACACTTGTCTAATGAACACTTATGTGTCATACTTTCTGTTGTAACCAATTAACCCTATAAGAGGAGGAAAATGAAGATGAGTATTACAAAGAAAATCAGCAGCCTCATGCTTGCTTTCGCGGTCGTTCTGACTACCGTATTCGCAGGCGCAGCAGAGGCAAAAGCCGCTGACGCCAAGACAGTCTATGTATCGCAGGACTGGGTGGAAGCTGCTGCGGGTGAAGAATCTACTTTCAGCTTTACCGTAACCCAGAATCAGGATGTCGAACTGACAGTCATGACCGCAGCTCCCAGCAACACAGTTTTAAAATTATATGACAGCGCAATGTCAGAGATCAGCGGTGCGACAGTATCTGCAAGCGACTACCAGCAGACCACCATCAGCGGAACAACCGTTTACGGCTTTGTTTACGGATGGACAGGCGGATTAAAGCCCGGCGACTATTCGATCGGTCTCATATTTTCTGATGCCAACTTATATACAGCAGCTGTCCGTCAGGAGAACCTCACACCTACAATCAGCCAGAAGTCAGCTACCATCACACAGGGCTTCACTCAGAAGCTGTCTGTAAGCGGCGGTTCTGTCAAGAGCTGGAGCTCAAAGAATAAAGCTATCGCTACTGTTGATAAAAATGGAAAGATTACTGCAAAGAAGCCCGGCAGCACCGTTATTACCGCTACCTTAAAGACAGGCAAGAAGTTAACCTGCAAGGTAAAGGTCGTTGCTAACAAGTACAAAAATACCAAGATCACAACCTCAGACTGCCCTTATGGCAGAGTTTACATGTCAGCCTACAGCGCAGAATATGACAAGAGCGGAAACCTCGTTATCAAGGCACAGTGCGTAAACAAAAGCGGTTACAAGATCACCAGATTTGAGAACATTAAGATCACTGTAACAGATGCCAAGGGAAAGACCATCGGTGTCTACAAGCAGAGCAAAAAGAATGTCGGTCAGGCAAACGGTTCTTCACAGAGCTATACATTTACCATTCAGAAGTCTGCATTAAAACAGAAGAACGCAGACCTTAGAAATGCAAAGCCTATCACGATGGATGGCTCTTACGTTTACTATTATCATTACTAAAGGTTTCTGTCCGGCTTACGGACGGTGAAACATCAATCGGTTACATACAAAAACCGGCTATGGAAGCTGTTGTGTTTCCATAACCGGTTTTCTTATACTTATATCTTATTTTTTATCCTATTCTTTTCCGTTCCAGCAGTAGGTACACAGCTTGCAGGGATCGACACCTGTCGACTCCAGCATATCATCCAGCCGGTTAAACCGGAGCGATGTAAATTTCAGTTCCCTGCAGATCTCATCCACCATCCGCTCATACTTCTCGGACTCCGGATCTGCATACTCCTGAAGCACTTCCTCGGTGACTTTTCCATTTTCCAACCGCTCGATGACCCGACGCGCGATCAGGTCCATCTCGGAATTTGACCGTGAAAAATTCAGGTATTTACATCCATATAATAAAGGAGGACACGCCGGTCGGATATGTACCTCTTTTGCACCGCTCTCATACAGATACTCGGTCGTCTCGCGAAGCTGCGTACCGCGCACGATTGAATCATCGATGAGCAGGATGCTCTTATCTTTGATCAGATCATCGACCGCCAGCATTTTCATTTTGGCAATCAGATTACGCTTGCTCTGCATCGTCGGCATAAACGAACGCGGCCATGTCGGTGTATATTTGATAAACGGACGCGAAAACGGGATGCCCGATTCATTCGCATAGCCGACTGCATGTGCAGTACCGGAATCCGGCACTCCGGCTACAATATCCGGCTTGACATGATCCCGCTGTGCCATCTTCGCGCCGCAGTTATAACGCATCTGCTCGACGCTGATACCCTCGTAGGAGCTGGCAGGATAGCCGTAATACACCCAGAGGAAGGTACAGATCTTCATATCCTTTTTCGGATCTGACAATGTAATACAGTTTTTCTCAGTAATCACGACAATCTCGCCCGGTTCGAGCTCCTTGTAGTCATGATAGCCGAGATTTTTATACGCATAATTCTCAAAGGAAGCACAAAAGCCCTCTTCTTTTCTGCCGATGACAAGCGGTGTGCGTCCCATTCTGTCACGCGCCGCATAGATGCCCGCCTGATTCAGCAGCAGGATGGACATCGAGCCTTCGATAATATCCTGTACAAAACGGATACCTTCGATCAGATTTGCCTTTGTATTGATCAGCGCTGCCACCAGCTCCGTCGCATTGACCTCGCCGGTACTCATTTCCTGAAAATGCGCATGCCCCTGATCGAACAGCATCTGAATCAATTCGTCCTGATTGTTGATCTTTCCGACCGTCGTGATCGCGTATGTACCGTGATGGGAGCGGATGATCAGCGGCTGGGGCTCGTAGTCCGAGATACAGCCGATACCGTATTTGCCTTCCATCTCCTGTACGTCTTTATCGAATTTAGTTCGAAACGGAGCGTTTTCTATATTATGGATCGCCCGGTTGAAGCCACGGGAGCCCCATACGGTCATTCCGCCGCGTCTGGTTCCCAGATGTGAATGATAATCAATTCCAAAAAACAGATCAAATACGCAGTCCTCATGTGACGCTACTCCAAAAAATCCACCCATTGTGCTTTTTCCTCTCTTTTATTCTGTCAATCGTTTTTGAGCTGTCAAAGCTCAACGTGGTTAGTATATCACAAGGACTGCGGCAAGTGCACGGAAAATGTAAAAAAAGCGCATTTTTCTATATTTTCCACTATGTATGTCATTCCAGCGTCAGACGCATGGACATATTGACCAGAAAATCGACATTGCTCGGGCGACCCATTGCGTGATCGAACGGATATGGATAGTAACGGTGCAGCTCGCTGTCCGGAATGCCCGCAAAGGCAGCCTTTATCGCACTCCTGATCGCCCGTTCCACACTTTGTCCGGTCGCATGGTAACGTCCGGCAACCAGTGGATAGATCTCCCTCGTAATCTGCACCTGCCGATCTGGCTCCCAATGGATGAGCAGTTCGATCGCCTCCACAATATAATCAAATCCGACATATTTCTTCTGAAAACCCATGCGCATCAATTCCCGCTCGATATCGCGTCTGGTGACTGCGTCTGACGGTTCTCCTGTCAGTTTTCCATACACATAGCCATGATCCGCCCGGTCAAACGCACATTTATACGGATAGAGCCTGACCGCAAGATCCAGCAGATGCCGGGGTAAATCATCGCCTGACTCTTTGAGGCAGATATAATCCACGCCGTGTTCACGCACATATTCCGCCATTGTCGGCGAGCCGGAGCCCGTCACTCCGATAATCAATGGACGCGGAAGCTCCTGTTGCGACAGCTGCTCCAACAGCGACCTCCCACCGCCTTCTGCCAGTTCCATCTCCAAAAACAGAATATCCACCGGATGCATCTGCATATATTCCAGCGCACAGCGCTCACTGCCTGTACAAAGGGCGGGAAACATTTCCGGCAGCCGGTTCACAGCCTCTGTCAGCGCGCGGCAAAATGTTTCGTCTCCTGCAACAATGATTACCTCTATCCGCTTCATCCATCATCCCTCATTGATCTGCTTCTCTCAACAGTTACTTATATTTCGTATTATAATCTGTCAAAATAGCATTTATCAAGCAGACTGCACGGCATCCGGACGGCTCTGCATGATCGTAAAATCAGCATATATCGGCTTTTTTTGACGATTGTCAATTATTACCATCTTTTATGTCGGTTTAACCGTACACCAAATTGATAGTATTTTTATTATCATTTGTATGCTGCGCTTTTACAACGTACATTCACTTGTACGCGCAACGCATTCTTTTTGGAGGTACAACAATGATCGATACACTAGGTGCCAGAATTACCCGCCTACGTGAACAGATGGGCTTGTCTCAGGCAGCGCTTGCCAAACGTCTGCATGTCAGCCGTTCCACCGTTCAGTCATGGGAGAGCGGACACACCCGACCCTGTACGGACAAGCTGATTTCACTCGCCAAGCTGCTCCACACATCCACAGACTACCTGCTGGACTGTGAAAATGAGCATACGATCTGTCTGGATACATACAGCAGCCACGAACAAGAGCTGATTTTGCGTCTTTTACAGTATTTTGACGAAAATCCCGACCCGGATCACAAACCGGTTGATCCTGCAAAATAGCCGGAAGACCGTTCATTTTAAAATCATATTTTCATTTTCTATGTACCCGCCTCCCGGCAGCACATATTTCTATGTACTCCGGGAGTTTTTGTCTATAATTTATTTCCCATCATCTGCTTATCAAATTCCGGGTTGAAGAAATAGTAATTCTTGCAGTTGAGACTATCCTTTGTCATCTCCAGAGCTTCACCGAAACGCTGGAAATGCACGATTTCTCTCGCCCGCAGGAACTTTAACGGCTCTCTGACATCGGGATCATCAATGATACGCAGCAGGTTGTCATAGACCGTACGCGCCTTCTGCTCTGCTGCCAGATCCTCATACAGATCTGTGAGCGCATCACCCTTCGACTGATATTCGATCGCATTCTGCGGCAGTCCGCCCGCCGCCTGCGGCCACAAGCCGGTCGTGTGGTCAATATAATACGCATCAAAGCCAGATGCCTTGACCTGCTCCGGTGTCAGGTTTTTCGTGAGCTGATAGACCATCGCACAGATCATTTCCATGTGGTTTAATTCCTCTGTACCGATATCGGTCAGCAGTCCTCCGACACGTTTGACAGGCATGGTATAACGCTGTGCCAGATAACGCATGGAGGCGGAAAGCTCGCCGTCCGGTCCACCGTATTGCAATAACCTATAATCATTGTATTGTTTTATGGAAATCCTATAAGCAGATTTGCTTCGGAACCAGATGTGTCAGATCATGTGATCACTGGAATAGTATAATTCTCCGAAGGCTTATTATCAAGTCCGTGTGAATTTTGACTCTAAAATAAATCCAGTCCTCTTACCATACTGAACAAAGAGATATGTCTTGCCATTCTTGGCAGTGTAATATCCATAGCACTGTACAGCCGCACCTTTTTCAATCATAGTAACTACACCACTTCCTGCCGATGCCAACAGGTTACCGTTCTTCTTTGCCTTATATGTACCGGCATATTTTCGATCAAACGATCTGGCTGACTCAATGCGCTTTGCAGCGGTGCCCTTGATTTCCTCATTCTTTTTGGTGGTCGATGTAGCTTGTCCTTTTTTATTCTTCCATGTTGCAATGAACTTCTCCGGTGTTCCATACATGCTCTTGAGCTTGCTTGCCGTACTACCCCAATCCGGCAACTGGAAGTGCGGCAGATCTTTGATGCTTGTCCATTCTCCGCCCCATTCAAGCCCGATTAACTTCCCAAGCTCACCAACCTTGTTGAAGGTTTTCTTGGCATTATTGTACGCATCATCAGAAATCTGTCCATCTCCATCAATGTCCATTTTGAGATAAAAGTCAAACGCCACTCCCCACTGATGCATAGATGAATACGAGTACCCGGGAGCATTTGTCACCTTCGATCCCGGTTTGGTGCGTCCCTTTGCATATAAAGCATCCTGTTCTTCTTTCGTCCGCAGGCACTCTGCAATACCGATTGTAATTCCATTCTTTTTACAAAGATTGTCAAGCTCCATGATCTTTAATTGTAGATCCGGATGCAGTGCTTTTGTGTCTCTCATATGCTACTCCTCCTCTACTTCCGGAATCCCAGCTACTGATGTCAACAGTGACACCAGACCTGCAAGCGCAGCCGATGATACGACCAACTTCCAGTCCACCCCAGATACCACCGCAGCCGCCCCGATCGTTGCGATCGCTGTCTGTGCCATTGTCTTGACTGCTCGGATACCGGCAGCCTTGATCCATTTTGTTGTGTTTACATTCTGCTTCAATACGCAATTCTTCATCATGTTAAGTTCCTCCCTTTGCGTTATTTGATATATTGAGCAATCATCATAATCAACCCTGTTGCAAACGCTCCGGATATTGTACTGATGATCGCGGTTGCTGCTACTGACTTATATTTTTTAACATTCTCTGCCGGTGCGCGCTCCATCTCATCTACACGAGCATCCATGCTGTCGATTTTCTTATCAAGAGTACATACATTTTCGTTGGTATGTTTAACCTCCTCAACCAGTTGCACCATAGTCT
>CALBJL010000183.1 GCA_937893485.1 uncultured bacterium
GCAGTGGGAAAACGCCGGAAGGCGTCTTTGCGAATGGCGCGGGCTGAACTGTTACAAAATATGAGATACCCGTACTGCAAAATTTGATGAATCATTCTGGATGGTTCTTTCACACGAGGAGGTTTCCTATGCTGCACTTATTCCATCAAACGGCAACAACACCTGAAAATAACCCTCACTACACGGTATTATTGGACGATCTCGAACGCACAAAGCGGGAGCTGGAGCATGTCTATTCCGCTTTTTCAAATGTGACAGATCCAGATCTGATCGATGCCTATATTTATCAGCTAAATTCCGCCCAGCTCCGCTACCGGTTTTTGTTAAACTCCGTAAAGGAATATAAATAATACCGGCAACGAAAAAAGAGAGGTTTCCCTCTCTTTTATACTAAAAATCCACGGCTGTTGCTGCTGCCGTCATAAGCAGATTCATTTAATGCATGTTTTCCGTAGGTATACCCTGCATACACGGTCTCCGTGTTGTGCATGACCGGCTCGGATGTATCCTCCGCCGCGATCTGCGCAAACGCATCGTACAGCTTGCGCATCACATTTCTGGCATTCGAGATCGGCTTTTTCTTGTGTGTCGCCAGTGCCAGTGCGATCTGCCTGCGGCTGTAAGTGTATAGCGGATAGAGCTGTTTTGCCAGATCATATTTAAAATCCAGCGAATCCTGCAGCCGTACAAGCACCGCATCCGCATGCCGGATCGCCATCCGGTACGGTTCTCCGCCCAGCTCATATGCCTCCAGCGCATCATCCAGATAGGTGAAAAAGATCTCATACTGGATCACGATCATTTCGCTCGCGTTACACTGGGTCAGCCTGCGCGTAAACTCTTTTTTCTTTTCATCAGTCATATTCCATCATCCCCCCGCATTCAGACTACTGCAGGAGCTGTAAAATCTGCTGCGGCATATCATTCGCCTGTGTCAGAACGGAAATACCCGCCTGATCGAGCACATTCATATTGGAATAAACGGACATTTCCTCTGCCATATCCGTATCCATGATACGTGAGATCGCAGACTCCATATTTTCTACAGTTCCGTCCAGACTGCTCACGGCATAGTCCAACCGGTTCTGATATGCTCCGATGCGTGATCTCACCTCGCTGACCTGTGCAATCGCATCATCGAGTGCGGAGATCGCCTTATCTGCACCGCCTCTGCGGACAAGGTTCAGATCATCAATATAGAGCGCCTCACATGTCACGGAAGGAATTCTCAGATCGATCACCTGATTTTCATGTGCGCCGACCTGCAAGGTCATGCTGCCGATATCGGTCATCTCAAGGTCAACCGTAGCCTTATGGTTTGCACCATTCTGGATCGCATCGTCCATGACATTCTGCGTATCCTTCTCCGGATCGATCTCAAAGATCATCTCAAAACCGTTCAGATCGCGGATCGTCACTTTCTTGCCATCCGTCAGATAGGTCGCTGTCTCAGAAAATCCCTCCCCGTATGTAATCGGCAGATTCGTATCCGGATCAACCATCGGCTGTCCGTTTGCATCCAGTTTCTGATCGGTATCGCGGATCAATGTGATTTCGACATCTTTTCCCGCCGGAACATCTCCATTTGCGTCAAGTATATGCGTACCAAATACCGTGCCCTCGATCTTTGCACTTTTACCGTAATCAACGGTTACCAGATCATAAGCATCGGCTCCGTTTTTCGTCACTGTTACACCCGCGAGCTCACCGAGTTCCTTGAGCTTTTCATAAATCTCGTCCTGTGTATCTGTCTTTAAGATTTCAACAGAACAGCCATTGAGTTCTACGACACCTTCCCGTCCGGCTGTAACCTGTAAGCCCTGCAATTCTGCCTGCTCCGGAAGCTGCGTCACATCGAATTTATAATTTTCTGCCGACACATTGTCGGAGGTCTGGAAATTGCGGATATATGTACCTGCTAGTTCTCCGCCGACACTGGGGAAAATACGGAAATCCTGCGAACCGTCCAACAGCGCCTTACCGTTGAACTCGGTATCTGTCGCGATACGGTCGATCTCCTCCTGAAGCGCCACAATCTCCTGCTGACATGCCTCTCTGTCCTCTGTACCCATCGTATCGGTTGCAGCCTGAACCGCCAGCTCACGCATACGCTGTAACATCGCATGTGTCTCGTTCAACGCACCGTCTGCGGTCTGCATAACACTCGCACCGTCTGCCGCATTCTTGCTCGACTGATCCAGCGCCTTGATCTGCGCACGCATTTTATTACTGATCGCCATACCTGCCGGGCTGTCCTTCGCCTTGTTGATCTTGTATCCGGAGGACAGCTTTTCGATAGACGCTGTCAGCGAATTCTCTGTCCGGTGAAGCTGTGCGTTGGCAATCACAGCCGATATATTCTGGTTTACTTTCATGTTTGCACCTCTGTCTTTTCTCTGTGTGCGCTTCCCTGCTTTGATTTATCTCATCGGCAACCATCCGTGTCACCGCTCATTACTCATACAATCCTTTTGTGATAGAAATTTCCTGTCACAGAACTTATATCGGAAGATCAGCCCTCTTTCGTAATGCCTTCCTGCAAAAATACAACGACTTTTTCCGCAATGCCGTACAGCTCCTTCGTCTGGATCTCATAGGTCTGCGCATCCTGTCCATCCGCATCCGGCGTCTCTGCCAGCTCGAATTTCACCAGATCCAGATGTCCACTGTAGATCGCATGGATGTCATTGTTATCCACATCCGTATCATCCGATGCCAAAAGCTGTGCCATTCGCGGCAGCTCCCGCTGTAACCGGTCTGCACCCGCCCGCGAATCGGACGCAAAATAGCCCTTGACACCGTGGTCTGTCGCCTGCAGCTCAGCCGCCACCCTGCCATATGCCGCACTGTCCATTGTGACACGGACGCGACCCTTTTTCTCACTGGAACGCACAATCCGCACATTGACTCCCGTCACACCGTCACTCGTCAGAATCGGGATCTGGTAGCGTTCTTCTGTTGCCAGTTGCGCACCAAGCTGCAGCTGTGCGGTCATCATCCGGAACTGTCTGACATCGAGTCTGGTCATACCCTCATGCCACATCGTCTGTCCACAATGCTCTGCGACCTCAGCCAGTGTCTGCATTGCATCTGCCAGCTCCTCCGGTGTCTGGGTATGTTCGCCGATTTTATGGAGAATCTCCTCCTTTGCCTTGGCGATCTCCTGTAATAATTCGTCTTTCGTATCCCCGTCGTCCATCCGGTCAATCTCATCCGTCATGCCAAACAGACGGCGCAGCGCATCATTCGGATTTGCGAGCATCTGCTGCATCGCAAGCACATGGTTCACAGTCACCGGAACACTGTATGTTTCCAGCATCTCATAGACCTGCGTGCTGCATGCGGCTGCCTCCTGCATCTGTTTTAATGCCTCATTCGTTTCCCTAATATCAACCTCTTCGCTATCTGTCTGCGGCTTGGTCTGCTCCAGATATTCGAGCAGCTCCTCCGGTGTCATTTCCTGCCAGTTACGCCCAGATAACAGATCTGTAAACTGCTCCGGCTCCTGTGCGATTTTCTGCACCTCGCGGAAACATTCAGTCTGGTATGCCGATAAAATCTGGTCTGTGATCGATGTGCCATTGCTCTTTTTGTCCACACCGCCAAACTCATCATCCACCGTGTAATCCATACCGCTTTTTTTGCCGCTGCGCACCGCGCGCAGCAGATTTTCCATCGTCAGAGGCGCGCCCTGCTGTACAAGTGCACCGACTGCCGCCCCATCACCGACCTCGACCTGATGGATCAGGCGGTAAATGCCGATATAGGCATCCCGCTCCTCCTGCGAAATAGAATGATTATGCTCTAACTTCCATAAATATTGACTAAACTTGGTCAGATCATCCGCTCCACCGATCTCTGCGCGGATTGTTCGTGCCTGTTCATTCAACTCACTGATATCCATCTGTAACGGATTTATGCCATCACGGATCATCTCACGCACAACGGCGGGCTTTAAGCTGTCAAATGCCTCCTGCACCTGCCGGTCGGCGAGCTTCATCTGCGTAACGGAATCCGGTGTGATCTCCATCTGATTATAGGCTAAAATGCGCACCGAACGGGCATTTGCCTCTGTCGGCTCCATGCCGATCTCCTGCAAAATATCATCCACATTGCGGAATGCTTTTTTGATCGAATCACCCATATCGCTGCGCGGTGCCGTCATCAGTGTCTCATAAGCCTCCCCCGCTGCCGCCAGCTTTGCCTGCTGTGCACTGCCTGCCTCATGCAGACTCTCCACCGTTCTGTGATAACGCTCACTGCCCAGCGCATACGCAGGCATTCCCTGCAATTCCCGTGCAATCTCAATCGTCTGCTGAAAGGTCGTAATCTGCTCCTGTGAAGCGACACTTCCATCTGCCTGAAGCAGCTCCTTGTAATAGCTCTGCTCCTGCTGCCGCAGATCTTCTACGAGCTGCTCCAACGGCTTGGTATCGATCTCCATACCGCGCTTGATCAGCCCGTAATTGGCTTCTGTCGTCATGACCAGCCGCGTCTCCTCTAAAATACGGCGCGCTTCTATAAGATTTAGACCGTTTCGGTTCGCGCCGCTCTGCGCGGCATCTGACAGACTGCCGCCCTGCGCATTTCCAGACTTTGTCACACCTGCTTCATTCAGGCGGTGTGCTTCACGCAGATTTTCGATCGTCAGCTCCTGTCCCTGACCGATCACATAGGCAAGATCCTCGTCCGTCGCCTGATCGATCACCTCCGTGGCATCCTGCGCCTGCGACTGCCACGATGCCGCCTCGACAAGATATGCCGCCGACGGCTCTCTGCCCTCGGAAACTGCCTCTGCCATCGCTGTCACGACCTGCTCCTCCTGCGGCGGGAGCTGCAGATCCTGCAATGCCACCAACGTATTCAGATGCTCCGCTGTCACCGCCAGATCATTTGCAGCCAGCCATTTTCCCGCATAAATGTTCTCCGGTGCCGGTGTCAGTCCGGCAGCGATCACAACCTGCTCGATTTGTTCGGTCAATGCCTTATCATCCAGCGTTTCATCCGGCTGCTGCACCTGTTCCCTGCCGCCGTTATACTGTGCATAGTATAAATTTCCGATCGTCGGCTCCAGCTCATTTTCCAGCATATATTTGATGCTGCCCTCATCGACCGGCTGCAAATCCTGTGACTGTGCAAACGCCTGTGCATACTGTGCTGCCAGCGCCGCCGAGCCTGCGATCTCCTCAAGCTGTGTCTCGCTCAGCGTTCCCGTAAAATAGCTCGTGTCCTTGCCCGCCTTCGCCAACTGTGCCTGTATTTTATCCGTCTCTGTCACGATCGTATGAATATCGGTATCGGGGAGTGAAAATCCGTCATTTTCCATCTCATCTGCATGCTTCGGTGTCGTTTTGTTGACTCCGACAACCATCTCGTTTTTCTGCTGCACAGCATCCTTGGATGCCGCATCTATCTTGATTTCCTCTATGACTGCCTTGCCCTGATCCTTTTCCGGTCTGCCATAGGTGACCGTCTGCGTCTCCGGCGCAGAGCCCCGGACGATTCCCTGCGCTGTGCTGCGCGTCTTTCCTTCTGTCTGGCGCTGCTCTGCCTCACGTGCGCCGCTCACCTGTGCTTTCCGAAATATTCCTTTTGCATCTAATTGTTCGACCTGCATATCGACATCCTCCTACTCTGTCACTAACATCTATTTCGGACAGAATCCGCAAAAAAATTAGAGCCACCGAAAAAGGTGACTCTAATTCATATTCCTGCCGGATTACTTATAATCAAATGCAAACACAACTGCGCCAAACGGAGCCAGCGGATAACCAACCGAATACGGCTGTCCGTCCCATTCTCCCTTTTTTGCGGTAAACCGTCTCGGACGCTCTGCACCCGTACCGCCGAAACGCTCCTCGTCAGAGTTTAAAATCAGCCGGTAATTGCCCGCCTGCGGCACTCCCACGCGGTAATCAGGGCGCGCTACCGGAGTAAAGCTCAGTACGCAGATCAGACATTTTTTACCATCTGAGGATTTGCGGATAAAGCTGTAGATGCTGCGCTCCTTGTCGTCCGCGTTGATCCACTCAAAACCGTTTTTTTCGTGGTCGAGCTCATACATTGCCGGATATTTCCGGTAAATGTGAAGCAGTTCACGGAAGTATTCATATAAGCATGAATCTGCCGGTGCGGTTCCTCTGCCAGTAAATACCAGTCCAGCTCGCGGTCTTCGCTCCACTCGCGCAGCTGTGCAAAATCCTGTCCCATAAACAACAGCTTTTTGCCGGGATGCAGCATGAAATAAGTATACGCCAGCCGCAGATTGGCAAATTTGGAATTCTCATCACCCGGCATCTTATTGATCATCGAACATTTGAGATGTACGACCTCGTCATGCGAAAGCACGAGAATATAGCGCTCGCTCTCGTTGTAGCTCATCGCAAACGTCATTTTGTAATGATTATCCTTGCGGAAATACGGATCGAGCTTCATATAGTCGAGAAAATCATGCATCCAGCCCATATTCCATTTCAATGAGAAGTTCAGTCCGCCGTCCTCTGCCTTGCCTGTGACCATCGGCCACGACGTAGACTCCTCCGCAATCATGACCGATCCCTTGTTGCGTCCGATAATTAACGTATTGATATGCTTGAAAAACTCGATTGCTTCGAGATTTTTGTTGTCACCGTACTTATTGGCAACCCACTGACCATCTCCTTTTCCATAGTCCAGATAGAGCATTGATGCGACCGCATCCACGCGCAGACCGTCCACATGATAATGCTCAACCCACATGAGGGCACTGCCGATCAGGAAGTTTTTCACCTCATTTTTTCCGTAATCAAAGATCTTCGTTCCCCAGTCCGGATGTTCGCCTTTGCGGGGATCTGCATATTCGTACAGACAGGTGCCGTCAAAATTTGCCAGTCCGTGTGCATCGCGCGGAAAATGTGCAGGTACCCAGTCGAGGATCACACCGATCTTGTTCTTGTGCAGCTGGTCAATCAGATAGGCAAAATCCTCCGGCGATCCGTAGCGTGAAGTCGGCGCATAATATCCGGTCACCTGATAGCCCCACGAGCCATCAAACGGATACTCGGAAATACCCATCAGCTCCACATGCGTGTAGCCCATCTGCTTTACATACTTGATCAGAGACTTCGCCAGCTCGCGGTATGTATAAAAGCCCTCATCCTCGCGTCCGGGATGACGCATCCATGAACCCGGATGCACCTCTAGGATAGCCATCGGCTCACGATATATATTCTTTGCGGCACGTGTCTCCATCCACTCTGTATCTGTCCACGTAAAATGGTCGATATCTGCCACTACAGATGCTGTACCGGGGCGTAATTCTGCCTGATTTGCATACGGGTCTGCCTTGTAATGGATCTTTCCGTCAGCACCCTCGATCCGGTATTTGTACATATCTCCTAGACCCGCTCCCGGAATAAACAATTCATAGATGCCGCACTCCGCCGGCTCCAGCCGCTCCATCTCATGCTTTGTCTCGTCCCATTCGTTGAACGTTCCAATGACCCATACACGTTTGGCACCCGGTGCCCACAGATCAAACATGACACCCTTTTTCCGTTTGATCGTCATGAGATGTGCACCGAATTTCTTATAGATATCATAGTGCGTTGCCTGTCCAAACAGATACATGTCCAGCTCTGTAAAATTCCCCATCGCATAGCCCCCTTGTTATATCATTGATTATTCTTCAAAATCCTTCTCCCGAAGCACCACATAATTGTTCTCATCATAGCGCTTGGAGGTAAGGATTCCAAACATCTTCTTCAGGCTGCCTCTCTCTACGTGGTCGATCGCCTCATCCACGATCTCCTTGACCTCTACGAGCGTCGTTGCCTGATCGAGCTTCTGAATGCTGCTGATGCGCTTGTACAGCGCCAGCACTGCCATTGCATCGATACCGTAACCGTTCTCTGCCGCATACGTCTTGGCAAATTCCACCAGCTCGTCATTCGTAAAATACGGGATCGAAATCCGCTGTGCAAACTTCTGCGCAAATCCCTCATGCCGTCCGAGCGCCTTTGCAATCTCGTCCTTGGAATCCTCCAGGATCACGAGCAGCTCACCCGGATGCTGTTCCAGATAAGTGGACAGCCTGCCCTCTGTCTCTCTGGTCAGATCGCCGACACGCTCGATAATCAGACAGCCGCCGGTAATCTTTGCGAGCAGTTCCGGAATATTCTTGTGATTGAGCGCATCTCCGTTGATCTTGCCGATCTGTTTGCCCGGCTTATGCGTTTTCTGCTGCAAGGTCTTGACCAGATTGGTCGCCAGCATCGTCTTTCCGCAGCCGGACGCTCCCTCAATCACCAGATTGCCATACACACCGGGATTCATTCCCTCAAGATATGCCCCGCATCCGGTCAGTGCGCGGCATATCTGTGTTTCCATACCATCTACTTTTGTAAAATAGGAGAATCGCTTTGCCATCTCCGTATCAAATTTATGGATGCCGTTAAACAGTGGCTGCTGCGCCGGCTCCTTCTTTTCACTCTCCCCGAACAGATCCATATTGATCTCAGGCAGCGGTGTGGTCGGATCCTTCATCGCCTCCCAGTCGGACAGCATCTTGCCAAAACGGTCGACCTGCTCGGTTTCCGCAGGCTCTCCGTCCGGTTCCGGTGCGGATTCCTGATGAAACAGCTTGGTAGACAAAATATTCGACAGGTCGGGAAATGATACCGACGCTGCACCCGACATCACCGGATGTCTGAGCTCACGGCTGACCACAGACTGCTGCGGCTGCTCCGGTTCTGCCTCTACCGGTATATCCGTCTCCTGTGCTGCCACCGGCTCTGTGGGCACAGTCAGCACATCATCCTCATACATCTCCAGCCCTTCTGCCGCCAATTCTGCTGCAAGGGCATCATCAATCGATTTTGTCAGCTCGTCCACCGGTTCTGCCTCCGGTACGGGCGACTGCTCCGGCTGTACGACTTCCGGCTGCTCCGGTTCAATGATTTCCGGCTGCTCCGCCATAACCGGCTGTTCCGGTTCCTCCGGCTCTGTAGTTTCGACCATTTCCGACTCTACAGGGATAGTAGCATCCTCCACTGCAACCGGCTCTGCGGGCATATCCGCATCCTGCAAGCGATCAATCTGCTCCTGCAACAGCTCATTGGCATCTGCCAGCGCACGCGATGCGCGCTCCACAGATTCGGGCGTCTGCTCCTCATATGCCTGCTCAACAAGCTCTTTTGTCGTTGCTCCGGCATCGAGCTGCGGGATCACCGCAGTCAGACGATCCATAATATCGCCTGCCTCCTGCAACGCGCGCGCCTTTGCCGATTCGAGCTTCCGCTGCTGTGCATCCTCCATCGCCGCTTCTGCAGCACGTTTGGTCTTTTCCCATTCCGCCAGTACGTCCTCAATCGTCATCTGACCGCGCACCTGCGGCTCCTGCTCACTGCGCTGCGGCAGTGACAACGAGATCTGACCATCATACTCTTCCTCTAAGATCTCCTGAAAATTCAGATTCAGGGAACCGTCTATTTCCTCGTCAGTCTCATACTCCACCGGAAGCTCTGCGTGGGATTCCGGATGTTCCTCCGCCAATAACGGCTGCAAATACGGGATTTCCTCCACCATTTTTTTAATGGAATCCATCGTATCGTTGACCGTCTCTTTTTCGGTGGCATCCATGATCTGCTGGATACCTCGCGCCAGCTCCTCCTGTAAATTCTGCGTATTGTAGCGATCCGCATTCACCTGTACTTCGGGAATATCGATCGTATCGTTGATGATCTCACCGGATTCCAGATATTCATCCGGCCGCACCTCGATGATCCCATCTCTCTTTTTGCGGAATTGTCTGTATTTTTCCTCCTGATCATGGGTGAGCGGCTGGTAAAGCATCTTCAGTTCCAATGCCTTCTCCACATACGGACCGTCACCAAACCACAGGATCAGCTCATCACATGCCTCAATACACTTGTCGATCATCCCTGCCTGATGATACAGGTAAGCCAGCTCAAATGCCCATTCTTCGGTGTATTCCTGCTCCTTTAACTCACTTAAAATCGCGATCTGCTCTGTGATCGGTTCTCCCTTTGCGCGGCTCAGATGGTAACGCAGAATATATTTCAGCGTGTCATGCGGTGCAATCTCGACAAATTCATCGTAATATTCCTGTGCCTCATCAAACTGCTTTGCCTCTATCGCGATCTCCGCCAGCCGGTAAATGATCTTTTTGCCGATCGGCGACCGGTCGTATGCCATGAGAAACAGCTCCTTACTGTCCTCGTAGCGCCCGTTTTGCTGATAGACCTCCCCGACCAGCATCAGAGAGTTGACATTGCGCACCTTCCGCCAGTTGATTCCGTCTGCGATCTGTGCTGCCGCCGCATAGTTTTTCTGTCCGGCCAGAGTCTCTATTTCATCCAATTTTAGCTTGTATTCGTACTTATCCAAAATGTTCACCTCGTACAGAATCGTACCTTATTTGCACATGATCTAGTACCCTGAACTGATACTATCCATGAATCGTATGCTATATATGGGTATACTTATTTTTATCTTACCATACGGATTCGCTCATGTCAAAAAATAAACACAAAGAAAAAGGCAGCCAAAAGCTGCCTTTTTGACTAATTTTCGTCGTTTTTGGTAGATGTTTCCTCTGCCTTCGGATCAGGTGTTTTTTTTCGTTTTCCGCCGAAATGGAACGGTTCGTTGCGCACCCAGTCATTCGTACACAGCTCCTTTGTCTGCGGATCGATATGCGTCACCCGCGTATAATCGAGTGAAGCCTCCGGCAGGTTCCTCCGCTTGAGCAGATATGCAATCAACTGCTGGATCAGGTAGTAGATCACCGCAAATGCCGGAACACCGAACAGCATACCGGCAAAACCGAACAATCCGCTGCCGACCATAATCGCAAAAATAACCCAGAACGATGACAGTCCGGTCGAATCGCCAAGAATCTTTGGTCCGATGATATTTCCATCCACCTGCTGTAAAATCAGAATAAAAATCAACAAATACAAACCATGAATCGGATCAGTAATCGTAACAATGATCACACAGGGCACGGCTCCGATCAGCGGCCCAAAGAACGGGATCACGTTCGTAACACCCACGATCACGCTGACGAGCAGTGTATAAGGCATTCTCAGAATCCAGCATCCGATAAAGCAGATAATACCGATGATGATTGAATCAATAATCTTTCCTATAATAAAGCCACCAAAGATCTCATCCACGCGGTGTGCCGTATGTACGAGCAGATTTGCCTGCCTGGTCGGCACGATCGCAAAAATGATCTTTTTCGCCTGTCCCTCAAAATGCTCTTTTTCGATCAGCACATAAACCGACACGATCAGACCGATCACTATATTTTTCAGCGCAACCACCACATTGATTGCGCTCAGCGTCAATGTCTGCACATAGCCGTTCATCTTCGGCATAATCGAGGTTTTGAACCAGTTCTCAAGGTAATCGGTCGCCTTTAATAAATAGGTCTCCCAGTCTCCGTCATGCTTGCCCGGAAATTGCAGGTTGTTGTACCAGTCGATAAAGCTCTCCACATTCGTTGACATCGTATTGACCAGATTCATAATGCTCTGAATGAGTGCCGGTACGATCATATAAATGATCAGACCAAACAACGCCAGAAAGATCAGCAATGTCAAAATACTGGAAACCGTGCGGATCGTCCGTTTCACTTTATCCTTTTTGTTTACCTTCGGCAATATGAGTCCGCATAACCCCTCATCAATCCGCCGCATCAGCGGGTTAAACAGATAGCCAAGTACCGCTCCGATCAGAATCGGCTGCAATACACCCATCATCACCGAACATGCCTTTTTCAGCGCTGCATATTTAAAAATCACTGCAAATACAATGATACAGCAGCAAAATACGAGAAAGATCAGTGCACCGATCGCCAGATAGGGGCGGATGTCCCAGTCTGAGCGCCGGATGCGCTGCTTCTCCTTATCGTCGTCTGCCATAGACCAATCTCCTTCCAGTCAAATGATTTCTCCGGTTTTACGAAACACGGTTATAGTTAATCAGACATCCCTTTAAGATAATCTCACGCTCATCATCCGTCAGATCGCCGAGTGTCATCGTGAACTCTTTCAGCTCGCCGTCCTTTACCGCATACGCAGTAATCACATCTGCCTTGTTCTCTACTGCCGCACGGATGCCGGGTATCCAGATATAATCTCCGTTCGCAAACGGCAACTCTCCCTTGGGAATAATAAACGGCAGCATACCCCAGTTGATGAGGTTCGAGCGGTAACGCTTGGTCGCATACTCATTTGCAATATTTGCCCATCCGCCGAGTACCTTCTGGCAGGATGCAGCCTGCTCACGCGCAGAACCGTCGCCGGGCTTTACCGCAAAGATCGTGCTTCCGATACCGAAATTCGTATGATTTGCCTCCGGGAACTTCGTCTTTACCACGCTCATGACATCCTTTAACTCTGGCAGTTCCTGACACGGATGCACTCCTGCGATACGTGCTTTCTCTGCCTTCTGCACTTCCTTTGCCCGCGGTACATAGTCCGGATCCTTTCTGGAAAGTGTAAATTCTGCCAATCCAAGCGGGTTGGAGCGGTAAGAAGATGTTTCTCCGGAAGGGATCAGCTCGTCGGTCGTGGTCACAGGATCATGGATCTCTGATACGACCTTGAGCAGCAGATTCTCGGTCAGTGCCGACATCTCCGGCCAGTCCTTGATATTGGGTCCGAACTTGATCGGCTCCTCGGGATGTGCCACGCCCTTGCTGTCGTAAACACGATTCTCGTAGATCGTCTTGTCAAAGAAATATCTCGGTTTTGTATAATTTACATCGAAATCGGTCGCCGCAGTCAGATAACCCTTGTTGGCTGCGGTCGCTGCGATGGAACGTGCATCCATCAGTGCCACGGACGCGATCTGTCCGTTCTGTACCTTTGAACCCTCGCGGTTCGGGAAGTTTCTCGTAGAGTGACGGATCGAGAAGCCGTTGTTGGACGGTGTATCTCCCGCGCCAAAGCACGGTCCGCAGAATGCAGTCTTTAAAATCGCACCTGTCTCCATGATCTTCGCCGCTGCGCCGTTTTTCACGAGCTCCATATAGATCGGCATACTTGCCGGATATACGCTCAGTGTAAACTCATCCGGTCCGATGCTTGCACCGTTTAAAATATCCGCTGCATCACAGATATTCTCGAATCCGCCGCCCGCACAGCCTGCGATGATTCCCTGATCGACATACAGTCTGCCGTTTCTGACCTTTTCCTTGAGGTTGAGGCCTATGGCTCCGTTGAAGCTGACCTGTGCACGCTTCTCGCAGTCATCCAGAATATCCATCAGGTTCTCGTTCAGCTCACGGATCGTATATGCGTTGCTCGGATGGAACGGCATTGCGATCATCGGCTCGATCTCGTCCAGATTGATCTCGATACAGCCGTCATAGTAAGTAACAGCGGCAGGATGAAGCTCCTTGTAGTCCTCGCTTCTGCCGTGGATGTCATACCATTCCTTTACCTTTGTATCGGTGCTCCAGATCGATGACAGACAGGTTGTCTCTGTCGTCATGACATCGATGCCGATTCGTGTATCGACACTCAGGTTTGCCACACCGGGGCCTACGAACTCCATGACTTTATTTTTTACATAGCCTTTATCAAATACCTCTCCGATAATCGCGATCGCTACGTCCTGCGGTCCGACACCGGGCTTTAAGCTGCCTTTTAAGTATACGGCTACGACGCCGGGCATCTTGATATCATAGGTCTGTGACAGAAGCTGCTTTACAAGCTCCGGTCCGCCCTCGCCCATCGCCATTGTTCCGAGTGCTCCGTAGCGGGTATGTGAATCTGATCCGAGGATCATTTTGCCGCCGCCTGCGAGCATCTCACGTGCAAACTGGTGGATGACTGCCTGATGAGGCGGTACATAGACGCCGCCGTACTTTTTCGCACAGCTCAGTCCAAACATGTGGTCATCCTCGTTGATCGTTCCGCCGACTGCACAGAGAGAATTGTGGCAGTTCGTCAGTACATAAGGGATCGGGAATCGCTCCAGTCCTGACGCGCGCGCCGTCTGGATAATGCCGACAAATGTAATATCGTGGCTTGTGAGCTTGTCAAACTTGATCTGCAGCTCATTCATATTTCCGGATGTATTGTGCTCCTTTAAGATGTTGTAAGCCAGTGTTCCCTTTTTTGCTTCCTCCTTTGCAGGTGCGCTGCCCGTCTTGCTCTGTAAAAGCGCCGCTGCCTCACCGGTGTCCGCGATGATCTCGTTTTCGTTTACCAGATAGACACCACCATCATATAATTTCATCATTCATCCTCCCATGTGTTTTATATATGCTTGAAAAAATGCCGTTTGCGCCGGTCATTTGTCTCCGCCTGAGCTTCTTTTGCGGGTGCGGGTTCATCCAGCCCTTCCACATCCCATGTCACGCCGGACAGGTCGATCTGTTCTTCCTTAACCGGAAACGGATCATCCCCGGCGGCAAGTCCTTCCCCGCCTGCCGCAGATGTCTCTGCCTGCGTATCTGCCGGTTCGTCCTCCCCATCCTCCAGCTCAATACCCGCATTTTTGAAATATTCCTTATTGATGCGGATCTCTGTCTTTACATCTGCGAACTGGCTCTTTTCCTTCTGTCCGAAGCGTCTGCCGTGCTTTTCCTTTTCCCGCTCGATCTCCTTGTTGCGTTCCTCGATCAGTGACAGATATTTCTCTGTATCGAGCAGATCCTGTAGCTGTGATTTCAATTCGAGCTGGTTCGTCCGCACGATCTGTTTTTTCTCCTCAAGCCCCCGCAGCATCTCATTTTGTACCTGGCGGATCTGCTCCGTGGACTCGTCCATAATCGCCTGTATATGGTTCAATGCTTCATCCGTGTACATCACGGATGCCGCATAGATATCTTCTGCCTTGCGGCTCGCATCCCAGATGATCTTGTCTCCCTGCTTTTTATGCTCCCGCTCTGCCTTATCCCTGCTCTGCTTCGTGAGCTCATATTCCTCCATGATCTCATAAATACTGGCATTGAGGCGGTCGATCAGTCCAAACATCTCCTGTTTGTTGACAATGATCCGATCCTGACTGTAGGACTCACTGCGTGAGATCAGCACATGGATGTCGCGCAGCACTTTTTCCAGTTTATCCTGTGAACTCATAAGTTTGTAACATCCTCTCTGCTTTTACCATTTGTTATATATAACGGATCTGCGTACTTCCGGTCTCCACCAGTCCGATCGGCAGCGGTCGTTCACCGGTCTCCTCGACCAGCTCAATCACCCGCGCCACATCTTCTTCCGCGACGATAAACAGCATGCCGATACCCATATTACAAGTCGTCCGCAGCTGTTCCAATGACATATTTCCATCCTGATGCAATACCTGATAGAGGGGCGGTATATTCTGTTTCGGCTGCTTGATGACCGCACCCCGGTTCTCCGGCAGCAGCTTGTGCAACGCTGCGTCCAGTCCTCCGTGTGCCACCTGTATACATCCGCCGAGCGCAATATCTGCTTTCCTGACCGCCTCGAGTGCCCGCTGGTAGCAGCGGGTCGGCTGCATGAGCAATTCTCCGAGCGTACTCTGTAGATTCTCGTAGTAGACTTCCATACTGGTTTTTGTCAGAAAAAGCTTCTTTTTCGCTGACACGTATCCATTGTTATGTAAACCATCCGAGGCAAGCCCGATAATCACATCCGCATTTTTTACCGGACGGATGCTCCGGCTCGCGCTGCGATCCATGATACCGACCGCAAATCCTACCATATCATACTGGTCATAGTGAAAAATGTCCGGCAGCTCCATGATCTCGCTGCCCGCATACGCGACATCTAGTTGTCCGCACAGCTCTTTTGCACCGTTTTCCAGATCCTCGATCTTGTCCTTTTTCGGTCTGGCGCAGGATATCGTATCGTAGAAAAATAATGGTTTTGCACCCATCGCAGCCAGATCGTTGACACAGACTGCCACACAGTCTTTTCCTACCGTATCGTACCGTTCAAGTTCTGCCGCTATGGATAATTTTCCACTTACCCCGTGTGTCTTTGATACCAGTACCGGATCAATCATGCCCCGGTAACTTATGATCGGTATTTCATTCGTAAGCGTTTGCAACCCCAGTCTCTCTCTCACAAGTTAAACCCCTTACCTTATTAAAGTTTGCGGTAAAATACCACTAATGAATATTCTATCATTTTTCTTTTATTTTTCCTACACTTTTTTCAGGGTTTTTCAGTTTGTTGTTTTATTAAGTCTATCCATATCTTTAGTTTCCGGTCTGTTCAACACACAGAGCC
>CALBJL010000184.1 GCA_937893485.1 uncultured bacterium
GCCTAATACTCTGTCTGTAACGAGGATCGCATTGTCTGCGCCCATAGCCAGTGCCTCACGAAGTACATCGTCTGCCTTCGGAAGACCCATGGTAAGTACAGTAACTTCTGCACCGTTCTGCTCTTTGATTCTAAGTGCTGCCTCTAATCCGGCTTTGTCATCCGGATTCATGATTGCAAGCATAGCTGCTCTATCAAGTGTTCCGTCGGGGTTGAACTTTACGCCACCCTTGGTATCGGGAACCTGTTTAATACATACTACGATTTTCATGTATTTTTTCTCCTTTATTAGATTTTAAACGAACTGCGACTACTTCAATAAAGCGCCTGAGATAACCATACGCTGAACTTCTGAAGTTCCCTCGTAGATCTCGGTGATCTTAGCATCACGCATCATACGCTCTACGTCGTACTCTCTGATATATCCGTATCCACCGAATAACTGTACGCACTCGGTAGTAACAGCCATAGCGGTCTCAGCAGCAAATAATTTTGCCTTTGCAGCCTCTACAGAATATACCTTCTGTGTAGCCTTTGCCATAGCAGCTCTGTATACTAAGAACTTCGCAGCATCGATTCTGGCAGCCATGTCAGCCAGCTTGAACTGTGTATTCTGCTGTGCAGCGATCGCTCGGCCGAACTGCTTTCTCTCCTTGGTGTACTCGATGGTGCGGTCTAATGCGCCCTCTGCGATACCAAGTGCCTGAGCAGCGATACCGATACGTCCGCCGTCCAGAGTATGCATAGCGATCGGGAATCCCTTTCCTTCGGGTCCGAGTAATGCATCCTTCGGAATTCTGCAATCCTCGAAGATCAACTCATATGTAGAAGATCCTCGGATACCCATCTTCTTCTCTTTTGTACCGAATGAGAATCCGGGAGCACCCTTCTCAACGATGAATGCAGAGAAGTTCTTCTTTTTACGTCCTCTCTTGTCCTCGGTAACGCTGGTGATTGCGATTACGATATATACATCAGCGACTTTACCGTTTGTGATGAAGCACTTAGATCCGTTCAGAACCCACTCATCACCATCTAATACAGCCTTTGTCTGGCATCCCTGAGCGTCAGTACCAGCACCGGGCTCGGTCAGACCGAATGCACCGATCTTCTCGCCCTTTGCAAGTGCGGGAACATACTTCTGCTTCTGTGCCTCAGTACCGTAAGTCATAATCGGGTCGATACACAGTGAAGTATGTGCAGATACGATAACGCCTGTTGTACCGCAAACCTTAGATAACTCCTCTACACACATTACATATGTCAAAGGATCACATCCCTGTCCACCATACTCCTTCGGAACGGGGATACCCATGAATCCATATTTACCCATCTTAGCAACAGTCTCAGCCGGGAAAACTTCTGTCTCGTCTGTCTCCTGTGCGAGGGGCTTTACTTCTGTCTCAGCGAACTCTTTGAATAAAGAGCGGGCCATTTCATGCTTTTTGTCTAAAGAAAAGTCCATGATTTACACTCCTTTGAATTATTATTATAAGTGGGCTTCCGCTATGCGAAAGCCCATAAACTATTTCATTGATTACTGTGCATCCACAGGGGTCTTTGTACGATCAGCGTTGTATACATAGAATCCCTTGCCGCTCTTTACGCCAAGGTTGCCGCCGCGAACCATCTTGCGGATCAGCGGACATGCACGATACTTGCTGTCGCCTGTCTCATTGTAAAGTACATCCATGATTGCAAGGCAGATGTCCAGTCCAACGAAATCGCCTAACTCTAAGGGTCCCATCGGGTGGTTTGCACCGAGCTTCATAGCTGTATCGATACCAGCGATGTCAGATACACCTTCCATCTTGATGAAAGCTGCCTCGTTGATCATAGGGATCAGGATACGGTTTACAACGAAACCTGCTGCCTCGTTTACCTGTACCGGAGTCTTGCCGATCTCTACAGAAATCTTCTTGATTGCATCTACGGTCTCTACAGGCGTATTCACACCGGCAATTACCTCAATGAGCTTCATACGGTCTGCAGGGTTGAAGAAGTGCATACCGATCATCGGACGGGTCAGTCCGTTTCCGATCTCTGTGATAGAAAGGCTGGATGTATTGGAAGCGAAGATGCACTCAGGCTTAGCGATCTTGTCAAGCTCTGCAAATGTAGTCTTCTTTACTTCCATGTTCTCGAATGCTGCCTCTACGATCAGATCGCAGTCTGCGCATAAGTTCTCCTTTAAACCGGGAGTGATCTTTGCAAGAATGCCGTCTACAGCTTCCTGTGTCATTTTTCCTTTTTCTACTAATCTTGCATAGCCTTTAGCGATCTTGTCCTTACCGCCTTCAGCCCACTCCTGCTTGATATCGCAGAGTGCTACTTCATATCCGTCAACCTGAGCAAATGCCTTAGCAATGCCCTGTCCCATGGTACCTGCACCAATAACGCCTACCTTCATTGTGATAGATCCTCCTTATGATTTTTCTTCATTTATATTATACAAGCCCTACGAATTGCTCCATGCTTCGCATTCCCACAATTCTTAAGCCTCGTACTTCTCAACGATTGTTGAGCAGCCCATTCCACCACCGATACACAGTGTAGCCAGGCCGCGCTTTGAATCTCTCTTCTTCATCTCATGTAACAAAGTTACTAAGATACGGCATCCGGAAGCTCCAACCGGATGTCCGAGTGCAATTGCGCCACCGTTTACGTTTACCTTGCTCATGTCGAACTTCAGGTCACGTGCAACTGCAACTGACTGAGCAGCAAATGCCTCGTTAGCCTCGATCAGATCAAAGTCATCAATTGTAAGTCCTGTCTTAGCCAGAACCTTCTTTGTAGATGCAACAGGTCCTACACCCATGATCTCGGGCTCTACTCCGCCAAGTGCGCCTGCAACCCATGTAGCCATAGGAGTGATTCCTAATTCCTTAGCCTTCTCCTCGCTCATAACAACGACTGCTGCTGCACCATCGTTGATACCGGAAGCGTTACCAGCGGTAACTAATCCGCCCTCTTTACCTGAGCAGCATCTTAACTTGCTTAAAGACTCTGCAGTAGTTCCCGGACGAGGTCCCTCATCCTTTACGAAATCTACCATTTCCTTTTTAACCTTAACCGGTACAGGAACGATCTCCTCATCAAACTTGCCTGCTGCGATAGCTGCCTCGCACTTCTGCTGGCTGTTTGCAGAGAACTCATCTAATTCCTCACGGGTAATGCCATACTTATCACATACGTTCTCCGCAGTGATCATCATGTGATAGTGATTGAATGCGTCTGTCAATGCATCGTTTACCATGGTATCGATGATCGTTGCGTTATTCATACGATATCCGAAACGAGCCTTTGTCATAGCGTAAGGAGCCATTGACATGTTCTCCATACCACCAGCTACAACGATGTCCGCTTCTCCAGCCATGATCATTGTTGCAGCATCGTTTACACACTTCAGACCCGAACCGCATACTACGTTGATGGTGATTGCAGGAACTTCGATCGGTAAACCAGCCTTGATAGAAGCCTGACGTGCTACGTTCTGTCCCTGGGCAGCCTGGATAACGCAGCCCATCTTAACCTCGTCAACCATCTCCGGCTTCACGCCTGCTCTGTTTAATGCTTCCTTAATTACGATTGCACCGAGATCTGCTGCAGGTGTATTGCTTAATGCGCCACCCATCTTACCGATTGCAGTACGGCATGCTGATGCGATAACTACTTTGTTTGCCATTGTTTTGTCTCCTTTTCGCTTTTTAACTGTTAATTTTTTAACAATCCTTTGAAAAATAAAATGCTCTTTGCGAGCCTTGTAGATAGATTGTACCATGAACAAAGCTCATTTGCAACTAAATTTAGAAACATTTAATAAAAAACATGATGCCCGATGACATAACCGTCGATCGTGCCGTTGTCACGCCGGAAATACAGGTACGGAACGGTAATATTTCCATTTAATACCTCCTGCGCCGCCTGCCTGCACTCGCTGTTTGCCCCTGCCGCCAGCCGCGCTGCCATACGTCCGCTCGCCACTGGTGAAAACTGTCCGCTCTGGTAAATGACACCCATGATCGTATTCGGAAAACTGCTGCTCGCCACACGGTTCATGACGACGCTGCCGACCGCGAGCTTGCCCGCGTAAGGTTCACCCTCAGCCTCACACTGGATGATGCATGCCAGCAGTTCAAGATCCTCGGCGCTCGCAGGCTGTGAGGTATCATCCTCGGACGTTTCATCGGGTTCTTCTCCGTTTTCTGCCTGCTCCTGACGACGTTTTTCTTCTTCCTCGCGCTGCCGCTTTTCCTCCTCACGCTTGCGGCGCAGTTCTTCCTCCTGCCGCTTGATCTCCTCCATGCGGGCGCGGTCCTCCGCCGCCTTCTGCGCTTCAAGTTTTTCCTCATAGGCAAGCTGTGCCTCGAGGATGTCCTGATTCTGCTTTTCTGCGGTCAGCTGTTCGTTCAGATCGCCCAGCGCATCCGATGCCTCGGACGCTGCCAGTCCCGCCGCTTTCAGATCCTCCCTCGCATCGGCAACCAGCGTCGTGAGTTTTTCCTGCTCCGCGGTCTGCTGCTCCTGCAGCGCCAGCAGCTCCTCCTTCTGTGCCTCGTATTTTGACTGTTTTTCATTTAAACCGGTGACCAGTGTCTGATATTCCTCCAGCTGATTCCGGTCATATTCCACAACCTGTGAAAAATATTCCACACGGTTTAAAAACTCACTCATTGAGCCTGCCCCAAGCAGCGAATTGAGCAGCGAGCTGTCCGAATTCTCGTACATGAACCGGATGCGCACCTTCATCGCCTCGTAGCGCTCCACGCGCTTTTGCTCCATCTCGTCTAACTCCTGCTCTGTCGCCGCGATCTGGTCATTTTTGCGCGTGATGCGCGCCTCCAGATCCTCCAGACTCTGCTGCACTTCCTCCAGCTGGTCGTCCAGCTCGTCCAGTCTGCGGCTGATGGCAGTTTCATTTTTCTTTGCCTCATCCAGCTGCGCCTTTGCCGCATCGGACTGCTCCTTCAGCTCACGAACCGCCTCTTTGGAATCCTCCAGTTTCTGCTCCGTCGTCTTCTGTGCAAACGCCGGAACGAGTCCGGTACAGGCGATGAGCAGTGCAACCGCACCGGCCAGAATCGTTATTCTCTTCTTATTATGTTTATGTATTTGGTTTCGTTTCCTATCTAACATCTGTTTTAACATCTGTCATTGACCTTTCGTAACGCACATCTTTCGCGGCGGCAGATGCACCGTCCGACCGCTTTTTGACCGCTTGCCTGCTCCAAGCCCTGTCACCGCTATTATACTTCCCTCACGCGGAATTGGCAAGGCGAACTTCAATCGCTCCCGGCATTGTATTTTTTATCGGTTTATGCTATACTGGAACAACCAAAGGGTATTTGTAAAACGAACGTGAAAGGACTGCAAATCCATGAAATACTATAAACCAGAAGAATTACGTGCGGGCATGCGGCTCGCGCAGCAAATCTATAATAAACAGGGAGTTCTGTTGTACAAGCGGGGCTTTGTCCTGAATGACCAGATCATCGCCGGTTTGCAAAAATTCGGTCTGCTCGGCGTACTTGTACTCGAACCGGCAGAGCCGCTGCCGCCGGTCTCCGACGAGGAGCTTGAATTTGACCAGTGCCAGACTACATGGATGTTCCGTCTGCGCGACAATCTGATCGCGATCAGCAAGGGACACAAGCCGGAGGATCTCCCCTCACTCGTGCATGATATTATGCAGCGGTTCTATTCGCTCGACCACGCGATCGTCTTTTCCCCGACGGTTCGCAGCAGCGAGGACTACACCTACAAGCATTCGATCTGCACCGCGATTTTGTGTGCGATGCTGGCACACGGCATGGGATTTCCGGACAATACCGCCAGACATCTTGTGATGGCTGCACTGCTGAGCGATTTCGGGTATCTGTATGTCCCGAAGGAGATCATGGCAAAATCCGAGCATGAGCTGTCCACGATCGACCTGCTCACGATCGAACAGTACCGCAACAAGGCTGCCGGTATGCTCAAGCGCGGCGAAACGACTTATGGGCTGACTGAGAATATTTTCTCTATACTGGATGACTTCCTGAAGGTAGAACGCAAAGAGAATCCGCAGCTCGATATTTCTGATTTCCATATGCCGACAAAAATACTGATGGTTGCCGACAAATACGACCGCATGACGGCGATGAGCCTCGGCTACGAGCCTGTATCTCCGATACAGGCGCTGCGCCATCTGCAGGGCAGCCCGAAGCTGTATGAGCCTGAGATCGTTCAGGCGCTGAGCAACGCGCTCTTGATCCTGCCGCCCGGCCGCTGCGTAGAGCTGACCTCTAAGCACTGTGGCATGATTCTCTCCGAGACTCCCGGCGATCAGTTTCATCCGCAGGTACTCGACTTTGCGACAAACGCGGTTTACGACCTGAACAGCCCGAAGCTGCGCGATGTGATCAAGATTCAGGATCTGATGCCCTCTATGGATCTGCGGTATCCGTTTGATTCACAAAGTCTGAAACACTTTGCACCCGATCCGCCGCTCCAGAATGCGACCCGCCGGATCCGCATGCGTCTCGAAAAGGCACGCAAGCGCGAGGCTGCCAAGCATACACACGCGAATCCCGCCTGACCGCGGTTCGCAAAAGAGAGACAATTTCAGCCCGTTTCTGTATCGGATAGAGTCATCCGTTACACAGACGGGCTGTTTTTTATTTGATTGAAAATCCCTATCTAGTTCTTTTTATCCGGATATTTAATGAGGTCGTACAGCTTTCCGTATTCGCCAAAGTCGCGGATACCCGCCAGCTCCATGCCAAGATGCATGTATTTGTCACATTTTGTTTTTGCATCCGTATCCAGAATAACCGGAACCTGTAGCCGGTTTCCTTCCTCAAATGCCATGTCCATGACCTTCCTCATATAACCCTGACCCTGATACTGCTCACGCACGCAGACCATGCCGACAAAGATGTAAGGCTTTTTCTCTTTATCCAGCTTATCTGCCGGACTCTTTTCAGCGCGTGACATCACCCGTATAAAATTGATGACCTCTTTCAGCGTCATCGACTGAAACACAGCCTTCAACAGCGGCATTGCCGCACGGATGCCCGACTTTTGTCCTGCCTGTTTATACGCGATATATCCCTCGCCGCGCTCGCTCGTCGCATGGAGAAATCCGCCCCGGAACGCCCAGCGGACGTAACCCTGAATATAGATCGATATCGCTTCCTGACTGGAAAATATCATATTCATTCCGCGCTCGTCCCCATAGTCATAATATCCAAATGCATGCCCGATATCATAAACCGCACGCTCATCCAATGTTTTTACTTTCACAACATTCACTCCTCCCTATCTGGTTAGTTTTCGCTAACCAGATAGTAGCAACATTTTCTTCTTCTGTCAAGACACGATTCCAACGGTCGTTTTATTAAGTCTATCCATATCTTTAGTTTCCGGTCTGTTCAACACACAGAGCC
>CALBJL010000185.1 GCA_937893485.1 uncultured bacterium
AAAGATGTCTCAAACGTGTCTCATAAGGCTTTTTAAAAAGCAGATGTATCAAAAATGTCTCACATTTCAGAGTGCCAGTGCCAGCTCCAGTGCGCCTGACACATCTTCTTTTTCCTCAACGATATGATTGTAAATATCCAGCACAACACGTTCCGTATCACCCATCAGAGCAGCGATCTTCCGGACACTTATCAGAGGAATCTGGTAGCAGAGCATGGTGCAGTAGTTGTGACGGAAGATGTGGGCGGTCAATCCGGTGATCTTGGGAAACATTTTTGTTCTGCCAGCAGCAATGTTCATTTTGCGTATGATCGATGCCCACATTTTATCGTAGCTTGATTTCGTTATGTAAGAACTGTTGGCTCCGGGAAACAATGCAGTACCATCAAGTGTAGACAGATAGATAGATAGATAGATACTGCGCTGCTGCGGTAGGGAGCGGAACTTTGCGAATTCCATTGTCAGTTTTGGGCATGTCCTTGATCTGTGAGTCGTTTTTAATAAAGATAAGTGTTTTTGTGATCGATATGGCAGATTCCGTGCCTAGAATAAAGTCGAATCGGCTCAATGCGAGTGCTTCACCTTTGCGAAGTCCACAGTAGTATATGAGCATTAAAAAGGTCGTCTCACGCGGAGAAAACACACCACCGGAAAGGCATTCTTTGAATGTGTCTTTCTCGAGCGCGGAGAGCGGTCGTTTTTCGCTTTTAACATACTTAGGTAGGGAAATTATCCGTTACAATCATTTTTTCCATATTTGGGGCGATTAGGCAGTCAGAAACAGCCATGCGGATAATCTGCTTGAATGTGATGTAGATCTGCTGACACGTGCGGGGCTGATCGGATGCCAGAGATATCAGCATTTGAAAATGTGAATTGCGTATATCACACAGGCGCATATCTGCAATCGGATCAAAATGTTTTTCAATGATATTTTCATACATGGTTCGTGTATTGACTTCACGAACGGACTTTTTTACTTCCAGCCAGTGTCTGTCATATTCCAGAAATGTATAATCGTTGGGTTGTACATGGGAGCCTTCATCGACCTGTCTGCGCAGAGCTTCCACCATGCGCTCCAGTTCGATACTGGATTTTTTAGTACGCAAGTTGACACGGTGTTTACTTCCATCTGGGTTGAAAGTGCCGTCCCATGCCTTTGTACTGTAGTAACCGGTTTTCGGATCGGCTTTGTATTTTGCTTTCGGCATATGCATTCCTCCTTAAAAATGGGTATAAAAAATACACCTCTTGCAAGGTGCACCGGAGAAATGGTATAATCAACTTTGCGAGAGTGATTATGACCATGCTGCTTCGGTGCAGCTTGTGAGTAATCTATGATGATCCGCTCCGGTGTTGGCGCACTGGGGCGGTTTCATTTGACAAAAATGTCTGTGTGGCATATAATACACTTAACAAGAGAACCGAAAGCTAGATGAAGCCTAGCCGCCGGTAAAATGGTTTTACAAAAAGTAGCGCCTTAGTTTACCAGACCGAGGGCGCTATTTTTTACGTTTGATGTTAATAACAAGAGTAATAACAGCGCAAAGCATAATCACAAAAGTGAATAGATCACTGTATGTAACCATTGGCACCAGCTCCCTTCATTGGTATTCCGGCAGCTGACATATCGCCCCTTCGGTTCTCTAGGTAAGTGTATTATATTGTCAGGGTACTATGACAAGTATACGCTAATCGGTCACTTTATCATTTCTTGTCCATCAAATACAAATGATAAAATTTTATCATTCTTTATCTTAAAGGAAAAATAGGATCTCATTTCAGCTCCAAAACTGTTTTGCGCATCAACATACCCAGAAACAAGGTAAACACCTTTCTTTTCTTGTGTAAATCCCCAGCCGGTATAGTTGGGAAATTTAGCTGTTGATGGAGATTTTAACACACTTTTTACAACTTCTTCGCATCTGAGCATTAAATTATTTACCTCATCCATATTGATGATATAATCTTGCAGGTTTGCTTTTACTTTGCCTTTGGTATATAATTTGTGATCTGCATATTTAACGAGATTAACAGTTGTTTCCGTCTGTAGTTTTTTTTCATAGAAAAACTCCCACTTGTATAATATTATTTATATAATTCAAGCACTCCTAGAGGCTCAAAATATATCACGTAGTTTTTATGTCTGGTATATAGCCCATACTTTTCTTTGTAGTAATTCAGGCAATCTAAATCTATCAGAAATTCTTCTGTTACTTCTAAATGGTCAGCAATCTCATAGCTGTTTTGACATCCGTCTTGATGCGATTGTATCAGATCAGCGAGTGTGATCATTTTAGTGTATGCCCAGATCCGTGCGC
>CALBJL010000186.1 GCA_937893485.1 uncultured bacterium
CAAAAATCAGCAGCGGATTCGTGTGCAGCCAGCCGATCTCATGCGGATCAAATGTCCGCACAAACTGTCCGTCTGCATAAATGTCCGCTTTTGCCACATCGACTTCTCCGGAATCCTTGCACACCATGACAAGTGAGCGGCAGGTGATCTTCAATTCAAAGTAATGTTGCTCACACACCGTGCCGTCATACATCCAGTTGTACGGAAATTCCGGTGTCAGTTCCAGATCCAGATCCATCTCGACGCTTTGCAGTTCGGTATCTGTCAGCGTAAATCCGCCGCAGTCAATTTCTGCATTTGCATAATCATTCTTTTTATCCAGCAGGCGGATCGCATCGAACGAGCATCCGATCGCGGGTGCGCCTGCAAAGACAGACGGCTCGTAATCGCAGTCTGTCATGCCCTCATCCTCCACGCGCTGTCTGATCTGTGCGTACAGGTTTGCAAGACAGTCCGCCATGATCGTATGTCCGAGATTACTCGGATGAAAGCGGTCATAGAAAAACTGGTTTTTCGTCAGTATGCGGTTTGGCGCATCGTAAAACTGCGGCACGACTGCATTTTTCACGCTCACCATCGGCAGGTCATAGCGCTCGCCGACCGGGATCAGCCGCTCCTGCAGATTGCTGTCGTCCGCGAACACCGAAAACAGCAGGATCACAGCCGGATGCCACGGGAGCTTTAATATTTTCCGCACAAGGCTCTCATAGCAGTTGCCCCTTGTCTCGTCGCCTTCATCATTGACCGCAAACTCCACAACAACAACATCCGGCTTGATGCCGTCCCGCAGCACATCCCTGTCAAAACGAACCATGCCAAGCTCCGACGGCGTACCGCCGACACCCGCTTTGACAAAATGCACATTTTCCTGCCTGCCGACCAGCTCCTGAAAACGCAGATAGGATTTGTAGGCATAGCACTCCGTATTGATCGGGGTCGCGCCCGCGCCCTGCGTGATCGAACCGCCGATATAGGCAAGCGTCACATCCTCACCCGCCTGTGCGCGCCGGATCGCCTCATAGATCCGGTACGTGTTTCCGGTCTGGATCAGGGAATCCGCGATCATACGGCGATACGCTTGCGAACCGGTATCGACCGCCAGATCCTCGATCATTTCCGGTGCGTCATAGCCATCGTTCAGATACAGACGGACGCTGGTCTTGCCGAGCTGTTCCGGTGTATCGAGATAGATTTTGATCTGTCCGGGCACATCATCATCACTCTGCCAGTCCGCATCCGATAAATAGATCCTTGTCTCCGCACCGTCCGCACAAAGCTCTGCACACAGATTTGTCCCTCCGCCGTAGAGGTCATGTTTTCCGTACATCTGAAATACAAAGCTGACATGCTCCTTCGGATCGGGCATCTCGACAGACACACCGATACTGTGTACGAGCTGGCGGAAGCCTGCGACCGTAGACAGCAGCTCCAGCATCTTTGGATCTTCGATATTTCCCACAATCTGTGCACTGTTTTCGAGTCTGCCTGCATCTTGATAAAAATACTGGATACCTCTGCCGTCCGCCTCTCTGCCGCCAAAGATCTCTTTATCCTTAATAATATAAAAATATGGTCTCTTTTTTTCCGGGTCCTTCGGTGCTACCGGTCCTTTTGCCATATAACTTTCCCTCTTTTCTCACATATCCTTCCTACGGTATCCGCCATGTACGGATACTAATATTCCACCGCTGTCGTTTCGCCCTCTAATACGACCTCGAAGATATCTGTCTTTCGTCCGGTGAGCTGTACGCTGCGCGCATCCGGCTGTTGTCCGCCGATCGCTACCCGGAATGCACCCGGCTCCACGACACAGGAACCGTCCTCCCGGATGATCGCAAAATCTCTGGCAGACAGCGTCATTTCCACCGTTTTGCTCTCGCCCGGTGCAAGATGCACACACTGTACGCCGCGAAGCTGCCAGATCGGCGTGCGTGTCCCGGACTCCACATCATGCACGTAGACCTGTACCGCCTCATGCAACGGATAGGCACTCTCATTTTTCACCGTTGCACGCACGGTCAGCGTATCGCCGATCGCCGCCTGCGTCCGGTCAATCGCCGCATCAGAATATGTAATCCGTCCGTAAGACAGTCCATAGCCGAACGGATACAACGGTGTCCCCTTAAAATAGCGGTACGTGCGGTTTTCCATGCTGTAGTCCTTGAAATCGGGCAGATCGTCCGTCGATGCATAGAATGTAACCGGCAGCTTGCCGTTTGGTGAGAAATCACCAAACAACGCCTCTGCGACTGCCCTGCCGCCGCGCGCGCCCGGATACCATGTATCGATGATCGCGTTCACATGCTTCTGTGCCCAGCTCAGATCCATCGCACTGCCCGCCGAGAGCAGCAGTACGACCGGTTTTCCGACTGCCGTCACGGTCTCTAACAGCTCCTGCTGCAGACCGGGCAGCCGCAGGTCGATCTTGTCCCCGCTTGCATACTCGTTTCCGGCATCGCCCTGTTCACCCTCGATCGTCGCATCCAGACCAAGACACAGCACAACGACATCTGCCTGTTCCGCTGCGATCACTGCCTCCGCAAACCGGTCCTTCACGTGCGCCAGCGCCTCTACCTTGTCGTGGTACAGATGACAGCCCTCGGAATAATAGACGCGGATGTCATCCCCGACATACTGCTGGATACCCTCTAACGGCGTGATATACTGTGAGGATGTGCCGAAATAATTGCCGACCAGCGCATCCCTCGAATTTGCATTCGGCCCGATCACTGCGATGGACGTAAGTTTCTCTTTTTTCAGTGGGAGCAGTCCGTCATTTTTGAGCAGCACCATACTTCTTCTGGCAGCCTCGACCGCCAGCGCCACATGCTCCCTGCACTCGACTTTTTCATACGGAATATCGTCATACGGTGACGGGTAATCCTGCATCATGCCGAGCCGGATACGAACCTCCATCAGACGCTCAACAGCCGCAGTGATCTTCTCCTCACTGAGCAGCCCCTCATCATATGCCTCTTTTAAATGTAAAAACGCACTGCCGCAGTTTAAATCACAGCCGTTGTTGACTGCCATCGCCGCCGACTCCTGTACGGTCTGTGTCACCTTGTGATTCTCATGGAAATCAAGGATCGCCCAGCAGTCCGATACGACATGCCCCTCAAAGCCCCACTCATCGCGCAGGATATCCTGCAATAATGTCTTGCTGCCGCACGCCGGTTCGCCGTTGACACGGTTGTACGCGCCCATCACTGCCTCTACGCCTGCATCCACCACACAGCGCTTAAATGCGTACAGGTAAGTATCGTACATATCCTGCCTGCTCGCCTTTGCGTCAAACGAATGGCGGTCTGCCTCCGGTCCGCTGTGTACCGCAAAATGCTTGGCACAGGCTGCCGCCTTCAGATGCTCCGGATCGTTGCCCTGCAAGCCCTTGATATAGGCAGTTCCCAGCTCTCCGGTCAGATACGGATCTTCTCCGTAAGACTCGTGCCCGCGCCCCCAGCGCGGATCACGGAAAATATTCACATTCGGTGCCCAGAATGTCAGCCCCTTGTAGATACCCCTGTCATTTTTTTTCGTAAACTGATGGAACTTCGCGCGTCCCTCAGTCGACACCGTATCCGCGATCTGTCCGAGCAGCTCCTTGTCAAATGTCGCTGCCAGTCCGATCGCCTGCGGATAGATCGTCGCATCGCCCGCTCTGGCGACGCCGTGCAGCGCCTCATTCCACCAGTTATATGCGGGAATCCCCAGCCGCTCGATCGCCGGTGAATCGTACAGCATCTGACTCATTTTCTCGTCCAGAGTCATCTGGCTGACCAGTTTTTTTGCATATGCTCTTGTCTCTACACTCATACGTCCTCTCCCTCAATACTTGACAATCACTTTTATGCAATTATTTTAACATGTTCATTTTGGGGTTTATATCTAATTAGTGCCATGTTTTTCAAAGTACTTGCTATTATGAGATCGATCCTTGCGGGGCATTTCATGTGATCGGAATTTCCTATCATATAAAAGAGCGGCCGGAACTTCCGGTCGCCCTTCTCTGTCTGCGTATACGTTTCTACCTCTGCACCTCCACGACCGAGTCACCAACCACCGCAGACACCAGCTTGTGCTGCTGTCCATCCGTAAATGTCGGCTCCAGATCAATCTTATCCGTGCCTCCCTGATCGGTCACACGTGCATACAGGTACACATATCTGCCCTCCACGCGCGTCGTCAGATTGGTCGTATTGTACATGGTATTTACCTGATCCACATCTCCGTCAAATTCCAGTCTCACATAGTTCTTTGTCTGTGCAACCTTCGGCGTGATCTGCACCTCAATATGCTTCTCGTTATAGACCTTACAGCTGATGTCCGCATTGGAAGTATTTGCAAACGGTATGCGCTGCTCCATTTTGAGCGCCTTTACCCCGTCCAGACGGTCCATCATGTCATCAAACAGCTTTCCATCCGTACTCTGTACCTGAAAACCAATCCGGAACTCAGAAATCGGGATGAAGCCCACGCCTGCCTTTAACGACAGTCTGATCTTATTATTCTCTTTATCCACAACCATATCAAAGATCGGGCTGTAATAAAGCACGGAACCATCGTTATCACAGAAATATGCCCCGTTTAACTTGATACCCTCCGGCAATGTGATCTCCCAATAATCATTGAAATTATTGTTGTGGATGGAATCCCCGATGTGTATTGTAAAATAGTAGTATCCCTGTCTTGTGAGCTGGTCATCCGCTCCATCCTGACCTACCTTTTCCAACGATCCCGGCTTGATATAGGTATCGTGGTCTCCAAAGTCCGGTTCTTCCGGTTTCGGATCCTCCGGCTTCACCGCAACGGTCGTACCGCCGTAGGGCACGGCATTCTGTATATTGACGACATACTCCTGCGAATAGCAGAGCTCGCCGTCCTTGAGCAGTGACAGCGTGTAGTTGACATAATTCACATACGTGCGCGCCGGAGATTCCTCTGTCCCCGCACCCACTGTATAAAATGCATCCTTTTTGATCGTAAAGTCTGTCCGGAGCTCAAAGCCCTCATAAAAATGCTCCACATACGGGTATCGGACCGCATAGACAACATTGTGTGTGCCGTCGCTGACCGTCACGCCCGATGCCACACTGTAGCCGCCTCCCGCTGCCTGATAGTCGATCGTTGTCGTGCGGGTATTTTTCTCGATATCCGCCTCATAGTAGCGCGTCACAAGCGCGCCGGGGTTGACCTGATACCCTGCCTGCAATTTATTTTTACGCATCGTATAGCCGTCAAAGCCCTTCGTATCCATCTGTGCCACAATGCCGTTGAGGTATGCAAACTCTATGCCCTCGCCGGAAATATCCGCAGCCGGAAGTACCGCCCCGGAAGTCTCTCCCTCTGAAGCAATCGGAATCTGCTGCCCGTGTTCATCCAACAGGATCATATAACCGATACCGTTTCCCGTCTTGACACCGAGCGGATCACCGTCTCCCTCCACACCGAGGATTTCCTCGAGTTCACTCCTGATCTCATTGCTCACGGTATTGCAGATCGTTTTCTCATGGTTGATCTGCTGCAGCTGCATATAAACTTTCGTAATACCCGGCAGACACATGACAACGGCAGTCATAAAAATGGCAAACAAAGCAAAGGTCACAAGCAGCTCTACCAACGTGTAACCCTTTTGCCCGATTGTATGAACCGGACGGTTGTTTTTTCTGTGCATCCCTAATCTTCTCATGATCCCATCATCCCATTGCCCTCTGTCCGCAGACCTTCCAGCCATCATCCTACCGGTAAATATGATACGTGGTGTGAATCACACTACCTGCTTCTGACGGCTCGGCTTCTGACGGTTCAGCTTCCGCCGACACGCCCCAGTCTGCCGTCCGCACGTTCACATCAAATTCCATCCCGTTTCCGGTAAACTTCAACTGTGTAGGCGCGGATTCATTGGTAAGCACCGCCTCGAAAACACCCGTTTTCCAGCATTGCTCCGTCTCATCATAAACCGGCTGCAGCTGGCGGTACGCCGCCTCCGCGAGCTGTGTCATCCGCTGCTGGCTGTCCTTTGTCTGTTTCTGAACCCGCGTCGCCATCATCGTCACCGTCGTAATCATGGCGATCGCCAGCAAGACGAGCACAAACGCGACCATGACCTCTACGATCGTCAGTCCGCTCTCGTTTTTGCAGCTATCTTGTATTGATCTTTTGAAATTTGAGCTCTTTTCCTTTATACTCACTCTCTGCACCTTCTCCGAATCCCAATAATTTACGCTGTCTGGTCAATTTGATCTGTACCGCTGCATCGATGCTCTGCACCTCTCCGGCTTCATCCATGATCGAAATGCGCTCGATCCCGCCATCCTGTACGGCACCCGCCCAGCGCTCCGCCAGCTCCATCGTCACGGTTTCATTTTTCAATTTCAGCCGTTCTTCCTTCACTTCATACGTCGCCGGGTCATATACAATAAAATAATCCGTATCCGCACCGGTCGACGACACATATTCACACGTATATGCCGCCTCTACTCCGGTGTACCGGTTTGTCGTCAGCGTGTATTCCATGTCGTCATCATCCAGCTCCCGGTAAAAGCGGTAGCGCGTTGTCACGGACTCCTTGCCGCCCCGCTTTCCGAATACCTCCACGGTCAGATCCAGATATTGCTGGCTCAGATGCTTGCTCTCCCAGTCATGCGATTCATTCATCGCCTCCACGCCGTTCTGGAACCGGATAACCGCCCTGCCATAGCCGTCACCCAGACTCTCCGCCGTAAACTGGATGCTCTCCTCTGTCGAGTCCGAATCGCTGTCCGGCATATAGGATTTGGCGGCATCATAGATACCGCTGCCTGTGACGGTCGTCAGCTGCGTATTGATCGCTTCACTCAGTGTCAGTGCCTGCACATAGCAGTCCTCCTGATCCCTGTAGCTGCCCGTCATCATGCTCACCTGTCCGACACCATACAAAAGCGCCAGCGCCAGTGCAACGATCACTGCCATCACAACGAGGGCATAGATCAATGCTACGCCCTGCTCGTTGTGTATGATGCTGATGGTATGTTTCGCCCTGTCTTTTCTGTGATGCATAAACCGAACCTTCTTTAATGAAACTTCTATCATAAAACTTCTTTAATAAAACTTTTTTAAAAATTCCCCGTCAGGGATTTTCCTCCTGCCTGGCTGCCGATGCCTGATAACGGCTCTCATCCTTCGGAATCGCCTGAATATGCACATCTGTGATCAGGCGGCTCGTTCCGCTGATGGAAACACCTCCATTACAGGTGATCGCATATCTCGTCTGCGGCAGACGCAGCTCATAGGTCACAACGCCGTCCGTTTCGATTCTGCGGATACCGGTATCAAATGTCATCCGGTAAGCTGCACGCACGGTCTTGCTCGCACGGTAAGTTCCGCTCACCGAATTGCGGATCACATCCAGCAGACACTCCTCATCGCCTGTCAATGTGTAGGTATAGTCATAGCTGCCATCCGGATTTGCCTGCTTTGATGCAGCTGACTCCAGATCTTCCATACAGTAGACGACAACCTGATCACCGCTGACGATCAGCAGGTATTGCTGTCCGTCTCTGGTCGTGAGCGTCAGCCGGTTCTCCTTTACATAGGAAGGAACACTGAAACGGTAAGTCTCATAATGCACGGTCACATTGGTGAACGGCGTACCGCTCGATGAAACAGAATTGCGCAGACTCTCGCCAAACGATGCATAATTCTTTTCTGTCAGCACCTGCTCCAGATTCGGTGTGTCAAGCATTACCCTCGGAATCTGATACGGCGTACCGCATGACCAGTAAGAGCTGATGTCCGTCAATGCCGTCGCACGGACCAGCGGTACCAGATAGCCTCCGGCGTAGGAAATATCCTTAAACGAAGTCGCTACCATATAAATCGACTGTTTCTTGTTCTTTAAGCTCAGCATCACAGGCTTGCCACCCTCGCTGAGCCGTTTGTAGTTCTGGTCGCCCAGAATCCGCTCCAGCTCCACATACTGTGCATAGGGCGTTCCCGGCAGTCCGTCTATAAACTGCTGCGCTTCCTCTCGTGTATCAAACAGCACCGCATTCATCACATAATTGCCGTTTGCGGTCAACTGGATATTGAATTTCAGTGCATTTGACGTAAACTGTGACTCTGTCAGCACATGCTTTTCATTGCCGAGATCAATCGCATAGTCACGGTAACTCCAGCTATACGGTGCATCCGCAAATACCGGCTGTGGCAGTCTCTGCCCGATCGTCAGCCGTTTCTTCAAGCCGACCGGCGATTTGAAATAGGTATCTGCCAATGACAGATCGGTCGTTTCCGTTGCCTCCAGATCATTTTCATCTGTGTATGCAACTGCATAAATCCGGACTGTTTTTCCGGCATAATCCTCTAAGCCGCACGCCGCTTCGTTCTCCGCCGTCGTCAGCAACAGCTTCCGCTTTCCATCCGACTCAACGTACAGTGCATACCGCAGATCCTCACGCTCTGATGTGTCCACACGGCTGCTGATATCCTGCCATGAGATCCGGTAATCCAGATCATTCTGCTGGATGAGCTTCACGGACGGCTGGCTGAGCTTTGGCAGTCGTGTCCGAACCGCCACATTCTTTTTCAGACCCCGCGGTACGACCTTGCCCTTTCCTGCCACAAAACCGGCATCGCCCGGTGCATATCCGGTATCCCGCTGGATCACGACAACCTCCAGCTGGTCGAACGTCCAGTCGTCTGCCACCAGCTGGTAAGAGGTTTTAACACTGCTCTTTGCAATCGGATATTTTTTCTTGAGCAGCACTCTGGTTCCGTCATCATCCCTGCCGTAGATACGCAGCTCATAATTTTGTGTCTGCTCGGATGTATCGCGCCATCCAAACGTATAGGACAACTGATCCTTCACCGGATCATAGACAGCGGTTACATCCCTGTTTACATTCATTGACGGACGTTCCATCATCGCATAATCTTTTGTCCATGCATAGACCGCATTTGTATCGTTCTGCGCAATGGATACCGTATCGCCGTCCTGTCTGCGCGTTTCCATGATTCTTGTACCGAATGCATCCGCATCCGCAAGCAATGCACCGGTGACATAGGACTGATCCGCTTCTGATGTATTGACGAGCAGACTGCCATTTTGTTCCAGAGTATCCGTCTCATGCCATGTGTATACCGGTCCGACACCGGTCTGGGATACCCATGCACGCACATAGAAATACTGTGTCTTATCCACATCGAAAAATGCATCCGGCAGCTCGGAGAATGTCACCTTGCTCGACTGATCGCTCACCGCCAGCTCCTTTGCCGCCAGAATATGCTCCTCGCCCTCGCTGTCCACGCGGATCAGATCCACCTGATAAACCGGATAGATACCGGTCTTGGACGTATCCGATGCGACATAGACATTGATCTTGGCATCGAGCTCACTCTGATAGTTTTCATCAAACGCCGCATACAGCGTCCGGATGCCGGGAACGATATAGTTATTCTTTCCCGACTGGTACTTCGGCGTATAGACAGACGTACTGTAATACTCGGATACCGGCAGCGTCTGATCCTTGGACTTCGCCTGCGCATACAACTGCCAGTTTGCCCTTGACGGAGAATAGTTCTCCCCTCGAATCTGCCGGATGCCGGAACCATCGATCATAAATGACGGTTTTGCCGCAGTGATCGTTCCACGCAACGCACGGCTCTGATCCTTGCCCTGCTGATAAACCTTTACCTCCCAGTTATCCGCATAGGCTTTCTCATAATCCTTCTGATTTTCCAACGATACCTGATATTTATAAGTGCCGCCGGACTTGACCAGCTCGAGACGGATCTGCGGTGTCAGCATCGGTTTTGAAATCGCTGCACTCTCACCGGAAATACATACACCGGATGTACCGTTTTCATTGACGGCACGCACCGATGCCCGCAGACGTTTTCCGATCATGTCTGAGGTAATATCCAGCTTCACGGAGTTGCCGATACACTTCTTCTCCGACAGATATTCCGTTCCGTTCTGATCCTGCACCGTCACGAGATAATACTTCACGACATTCCACGCTCCGTCGATCGAATTCGCCCAGCTCACATCGACTGCTGCATCCTCCCCGCGGAGTGTGATCTCCGCCTCCACCGGTGTCTCCGGCAGGAAAGAACCATCCTCATACGGCATCGTCGCTGCCAGTGCACTTTGATAGTGATTGTTAATCACTGCATCCAGTACTTCAAAATCCAGCGTACCGTTTGCGCCCGATGAGCGGAGGCTCTGATCCGTCACGGCGTAAACTGTGCCATAAGGTCTCATATCGTCAACAAAGATCTCATTACCGGCGACGGTGTAGCTGTTTTTGCTGTATGCTTTCCGCTGGGCGGCTCCCGCAGACAAGCGCTGCTGTTCAAACTGCGGCTCCACCAGATACGTCTGTCTGCCACGGTCTGCGACGTACAGATACTGCACGCAGCCGTTTCTCAGGCGGTCATTGTTTGTGACCTGGCTGTCCAGCAGACGGGGCGAAACCATTGCATCTTTTTCCTCTAAAGGAATCCTTGTTCCACTCAGTCCGGTCAGTGAGAGTCCGGTCAGCGTAAATGCTTTCTGTCTGGTGCTGTAATAGTAGCCGTACTGCTGAAACAGACCCGCATTCGAGGACAGGTCAATGCCATTTTGCACGTACTGGATACGAAGTGCGTATATCTGCACCGTTGACGGGAAAGAAACCGTCTCCTCCGTACCCTTTTTACCGATGACTTCCTTTGCCAATGTAAAATGATCGCCGGATGTGCTCTCTGTCAGATATTCCACGCGGCAGGAATGTGTGTCGTTTGCTGATCCGCCGAAACGCAGCTTTAAATTGCCGAGCTTCATCGGCTGTTTCAACTGAATGTAGAGCTGTGCGCCCTCATTCGTTCCTGATACCGTATAAGCTCCGCTGCCTTTCAGCAGATTTTCCAGCCCATCCGCACGCTGCTCCGTGCTGTGCAGCACAGAATAACAGATACCCTCTGTCTTACCCGCCTCATAGCTGTCAAATACCGCAGCGCCAAGATCCATCTGCACAGACTCGTCAACTGTTTTCTTTCCCTTATCTGTATTGACAAGCAGCACATGGTTGTTGTAGCAGATCGCACCCTTTCCGCCGTCATATTTATAAGAAACATTATCCCCGGCAGCACCGTCGTAGCAGATATATCCTCTATGACGGTTTCTCTGTATCGCCGCATCTACCGCTACCGTAAAACAGTTGGTGATCCGTGTTTTCTCATGTCCGCTCATACGGTCACTGAAAATGCCGACATATCCGCCGCTGCTCGCCACAAAATCTGTCGCATAGTTTCGGCAGCGGTCAATATTCAGCTCCAGATGGCTGAGCGCCATATCGCCGTTTCCTGCCAGATCACTCGTCAAAAACGTGAGAATACCGGAACTCATGGACTTGGATATGATCGTAACATCGGGGCCGTTCACACAATCGATCAGATTCACCTGGATCGCCTGTGCCACAGCAGCCTCACCCGCCTCATACGTCACGATATTTCCCATGATTCCGCCGGAATCATTCGCAGACAGTCCCGCACTTCTGCAATTACTGCCGACACCCAGAATACTTCCGTCATTCCGGCAGGACAAAACCGTATAGCTCTGCTCATCCAGCGGGTGGTAAAGCTGTGCCACGATACCTCCGGCAGCACCCTTGTACTCTGCCTGATAAGAGGTCTGCATCACGCCGTAATTTCTGCAATATTCAATACTTCCACCCTGATCCGACCAGCGTCCGATAATGCCGCCGGAATAGTGCGAATTTACATTGATGACCATACCGGTATTGATACAGCCGTAGATCTTCCACTGGTCGTCTGTCGTGTTATGCTGATACCCGATCACACCGCCGTTGACACGCTCGGTCACACCGGATGCCGATTCACGCAGCACCATCGCCTGGTTGATCAGGAAACACGTATCCTGATCCGACTCATTCGTGCCGATCACGCCGCCCTGTGCGCTGTGCTGGGAGGAACTTCGGTTATCAATGAGCCACTGTCCGGTCACGCAGTACTGCATTGTTCCGTGCTCGGTATTGTAAGCCGTAATTCCGCCGATACTGCCATTTCCAGTGAGCTGTAACAACAGCTTCGGATCGCCGTTTTCCTCCATCCACTGTACCGCCCGCTGATTTGCAAAATCAGCCGCAGACAATTTCCGGTCAAGATCTGGAATACCGGTGGTCTTACGGTCTTTGATCATCGCTTTTACCGTCTCATTTGTCCCGATCAGATACTCGTAGCCGACCCGCTCTTTCTCGGTCTGCAAATCCACATGCGCCCGTTCGGTACTGCTCTTTTTGTTATATTCCTTTTCATATGCGCTGATCGCATGTTTCACGCCGTCCGCGATCGCTACCGCCGAATCCTCACCGGAAGCCTGATAACCACTGGTCGTGACAGTTCCCTTGTTGATTCCGGTAATACCGCCCACCAGTCCGTTTTCCACGACGATCTGATTTTTCTCATAGCCGCCGGAGGTATCGAGCGTACAAGCCGCAATGCTGCCGTCCGTCTCGTTTTTCCCGGCCAGACCGCCAAAACAACTCGCCAGCTTTTCCTGCTGTGCCGCATCCAGTGTGATATTTGCCTGATATAAACCACTGATCGCCGCCGTGATATTTTTCACCGTACAGTTCTGTACCGTGGACGCACTTTCCCCGATCAGTCCGCCGTAGCAGCTTCCCTTTAACGACGCATCGGTCTCCTTGACCGTCAGGCTGCGCACACTGCAATCCGTGATACTGCCGTCTCCGCTGCTCTGTCCGACCAGACCGCCAAAATAAGCGCAGTTTCCCTCTAATGCAATATTGAAATTCTTTACATGTACATCTTTTACGCTGTTTTCCGGCTGTTTCTGCCCTTCTGCGGCAGTGTCCTGCCACTCGTTTCTTCCGATCGCACCACCGATCGTCAGATCCTTTTCGGATGCGGTCACGAGCTTGTAATTTACATTCATCGCACAGCCGAGCACCGATCCGGTATTTGTTCCGACAATACCGCCAATCACCGATCCGTTACCCTGCAACGTGACGGTCGCCTGCCGGAGCTCATCCGCCTTGTCCACACTGCATGACTCGATCGTGCCGTCATTGTAGGCGGCGATCACCCCCATGCTGTCATCATCACTGCTGACCGACTGCGTTTTTTCTGTACAGATATAATCATTTCCCCTGAGCGTGCCCTTGTTCCATGCGCAGATACCGCCCGCACAACTGTTCATCGAAGCGACATCCGCCTGATTCGTGCACGACTCTACCAGTCCGTTTTTCTCCACTTGGGCAACAATACCGCCCGCATAGCCATTCTCGCCATAAGCGGTGACGAGCGCCTGCTCCAGATTGGTCGCCTGCCGGATCGTTCCGGACTCCAGCCGTCCGGCAATACCGCCCGCACAGCCGTTTGACGCTGTTACGGCGGCTGCATTCTGATAGCCGGCTGCCTGTGCCGTCTGATCCACGACCATTCCGCCCCGCAGCACACCGAATACACCGCCAACCGCATCTACGCCATTGACCGCCAGTGTGTCATTTGTGACCTTCTCTGTCCGGATCTGCAATTCGCCGCACATCACACCCACGATACCGCCGACCGCCGTACCGCCGCTGATCTGAAGCTCTGATTGTCCCGCTCCGGGTGCCTCGTCAAGCAGACAGGTTCCGGTCAGGACACCGTTCAGACCGCCAACGCCATAACCGCCCAGCGCACAACTGATATTCGCATACATCCGTGATGCACCCGCCGTGCTGACCGTCTGCGCCCCATTGACCGCAAAAAGTCCTCCGACAATATTTTTTCCCTCAATCGTATAATCGCTGTCCGTCGTGCCGACCATACAGCCTCTCACATCCGCCGCAGCCCCGTTGAGCGCCGCAATGCCGCCGACCAACGAAGAATCCTGTGTGCCGAGATTCGTCTCGACCGTACAGTTTTTCAACGTTCCTAAATTGACGCCCGCAATTCCTCCGAATCCGTTCTGTGCATAGATCATACCGGTCTGCTTACAGCCACTGACCGTTGTGTGCTCCGACACA
>CALBJL010000187.1 GCA_937893485.1 uncultured bacterium
CTTGAATAAGGGATATAAAGAATATTTTGCGGTAAAGGCGACCCCGAATCCGTTTCTGATCAAGATTCTGCATGAGTATGGCTGCGGCTGTGACTGCTCCTCACTGGCAGAGCTGGTGCTTTCTGATGCGTGTGATATCCGCGGCGAGGACATTATGTTTTCGGCCAATGATACACCGGCAGAGGAGTTTATAAAAGCAGAGGAGCTGGGCGCGATCATCAATCTGGATGATTTTACACATATTGCATTTCTGGAGGAGACACTTGGACATATTCCCGAGACCATCAGCCTGCGTTACAATCCGGGCGGCGTCTATGAGATCAGTAACGGTATTATGGACAATCCGGGTGATGCAAAATACGGCATGACAAAGGCGCAGTTGTTTGAGGGCTATCAGATTTTGCGTGAGAAAGGTGCCAAGCGTTTCGGTCTGCATTCGTTCCTCGTGAGCAATACCGTGACGAATGACTATTATCCGACACTGGCGCGCACGTTGTTTAATCTGGTCGTAGAGCTCAAGGAGCAGACCGGTATCGAGATCAGCTTTATCAATCTTTCCGGCGGTGTAGGTATTCCGTATAAGCCGGATCAGACACCCAACGACATTGCTGTGATCGGAGAAGGTGTGCATCGGGCATTCGATGAGATCCTCGTACCGGCAGGACTCGGTGATGTAGCGATTTATACCGAGATGGGACGTTTTATGCTCGGACCTTACGGCTGTCTCGTCACAAAAGCGATCCACGAAAAGCATACCTATAAGGAGTACATCGGTGTGGATGCATGTGCGGCAAACCTGATGCGCCCTGCGATGTATGGCGCTTACCATCATATTACAGTCATGGGCAAGGAAAATGAGCCGTGCGAGCACATGTATGATATTGTAGGTGCGCTCTGTGAGAATAACGATAAATTTGCGATTGACCGTATGCTGCCGAAGATCGACAAGGGCGATCTGTTAGTCATCCATGACACCGGAGCACACGGCTTTGCGATGGGCTACAATTATAACGGCAGACTCTGGTCATCCGAGGTTCTGTTACAGGAGGATGGCATACCGAAGCTCATCCGCCGTGCAGAGACGATCGCAGATTATTTTGCTACGTTTGACTGCTTTGACGAGTTCAAAGGGAAATTGCAGTAATATACTAATGGCGCGGGCTGAATTGTTACTAATGCATGGATTGCGTTGAAAAAATGCTTGCATTTGAATTAGAAATATGCTAACATATGCTTTGTTGAGCACGTTGCTCGACAAAGTATTTGCCGGCGTGTCGGAATGGCAGACGATGCAGACTCAAAATCTGTTGGGTGTACGCCCGTGCGGGTTCAAGTCCCGCCGCCGGCAGTAAAAAAGAGCAGGACTTTTGTCCTGCTTTTTTCATGCATCTTATTGCGGGACATCCTTGGAAGCAGAACTGTTTTGATTTGACAAAAATATCTGAGTGACATATAATACATGTAACAAGAGAACCGAAAGCTAGATGTGGCCTAGCCGCCGGTATAAAAGTTTGTTACAAAAAGTAGCGCCTTAGTTTACCAGACCGAGGGCGCTATTTTTTACGTTTGATGTTAATAACAAGAGTAATAACAGCGCAAAGCATAATCACAAAAGTGAATAGATCACTGTATGTAACCATGGACACCAGTTTCCTTCATTGGTATTCCGGCAGCTGACATATCGCCCCTTCGGTTTTCTGGGTAAGTGTATGATATTATAAAAGTACAAATGGTTATTTGACAACAGCAACAGCATAGCATATTAGCAATCGTTCCTCGGTTTCACAGATAAGTATATGGTACAAAAGACTCCCTTGCCAATTCTACTTTTAGAGCTAAAAACCTCCCCAACCCGCACACATATATCCCGATTTTCTCCATCTGGCAGGAACCCGCATCAGCCGTCCTACATACAATGAATATACGATGGTGCAGCCAACAACGGAACGTTGGTGGCGGTTGACTGGAAGCTGGTTGTATCAGCCACAGCGTTGGCAGGGCTCGTGTCATTGCTGACATCGGTCGCAGGCATTCCGGAGGTAAAGGAGGAAGAATAGGATTGGCATATGTCATGAAAAAGAACCTGTCTGCACGCGGTAACTATGGCGGACAGCGGGACACGAAGGACATTAAATACCTTCTGATTCATTATACTGCCAATGATGGGGACAGCGACGAGAGCAATGCGGATTATTTTCATAATCATATCGTCAAGGCATCCGCGCACTATTTTGTGGACGATGATTCGATCACGCAATCGGCTCCGGACTCTGGGGCAGGACGCAAACCGGATACTGGGTAGCATTAAAAGACCGTCTGAAAAATTAGCCTTTCGGGCTGTGTTTATGGGAAAAAGCATTTCTAAATTGTTGAAACCAGTAGATCAGCCAAGCGATCACATGATCACCTCCAGTCATAGTATATGCAAGTGGACAGGAATGTGATACATGATCAGGGCATAAAAGAGGAGCAGACCAAAACGTCTGCTCCTTGCTGTTGTTTATCAATGATTGGCTGATCGTGCGGATCAATTACTCAGTTACCTCTACAACTGTAACAGGGATATCCATACCCATTACGTTTTTGGTAGCGGATAATTTAGAGAAGTCTTCTGACTCAACAGTTAAAGTCTCGGTAACGGTAGAGCCGTCAGCACCCTTGACTGTGATGGTAACGGTTTTTCCTTCAAGAGTAGCGGTATAAGTTCCGGCAACGTCCTTCATACCCATTGTCCCGGTATCTAACATTTTACCGGTTACATTACCCTCGGCATCAAAGCTCAACAGTAAAGCATCCATCGTGGTTCCCATTGCTTCAGCAGTTCCCTTGTAGGTCTTTCCTGCGAGCATCTTGGTAATATCCTGAGCCTTTGTCTCTTCCGGAGCAGCCTTTACGGTTACGTTACATTTTAATGTCTTTCCTGCTTTCTTTAAAGTAGCGCTGACAACGGTCTTTCCGGCTGACTTTGCGGTTACTTTACCCTTCTTGGATACAGAAGCGACAGCGGCTTTCTTGCTTGCCCATGTGATCTTATCCCTGCCGGCATTCTTTACAGTCAATGTGGCGCTTTCGCCAACGTTCAGGGCGAGCTTTGTCTGGCTCAGTGCAGGCTTTGCTGCTGCGGATGCAGGAACGGATGCGGTTGTCAGTACCATTGCTGCGGCAAGTGCGCCACATAAAATTTTCTTGTAGTTTTTCATTGTTGATTCCCTCCATAATTCATTTGATTGAGTTTTGTGTGTTACTCTTTTTTGATCTGAAAAGATCATAACACTTTCTCTGGAAAATGTTGCTATACAAAATCCGGTCACTGTATAGCAAAGCTGACACATAAAAGCATCTGTTTTGATTGCTTTGACAAATTGTAAAAAGAGTTTTGCACGCATCGGTAAAATGAATGGAAAATATAAAAAAATTACATGCTGCGGCGGTAGGCGCTGGGCGTTTTGCCGTATTGTTTTTTAAATGCACGGTTAAAATAGGAGAGATTATCAAAGCCGACATCCGTCGCGACCGACAGGATCGTGGCATCGGACTGCAGCAGCAGGCGGGAGGCGATCGTCAGGCGGTACGAGTTGAGGTATGCGGTAAAAGATGTCCCCATCGTATGCTTAAAGAATTTCATAAAATGGGATTCGGAAAATCCGGAAAGATCCGCCATCTGCGCAATGCTCATCGGTGAGGCATAGTTCAGCTCCACATACTTGATCACGGATTTTAATTTTTCAATGTTTTTTTGCGCCGCACCGGTGCGCTGTTTCTCACAGTGGCTCGTATACAGTGCAAAAAACAAAACAAACAGATTCCCTTTGATCGCCAGCGGATAGCCGGCAGGAAAATAAGAACAGATATTATCATTTTTATCAAGGCAGCCGCGTACGGTCGCATAAGCGCTGTCCGTGGCGCGAAGCACGGTCGGACATGCAAATTGCAGCGAAAAAAGCGGCTGTAAAAAGAGAAGAAAACTTGCATCCGCACCGGAGGATTCGAGCAGGCTCGGATGAAAAATGATATTTTCGTACTCCATCACATCTGCGTCAATGTCGTGGATCTCATGGAGCTGTCCGGGCAGGATCAGCACAATATCCCCGGCGGTCACACGGTATTCGTTTAAATCGACACAGATCATGCCATGTCCTTTTTTAATATAGATAAATTCGATCTCGTCGTGCCAGTGGAGCGGCACTTGCATGAAATCAAGCGGAATGGAGCACAGATAGGTATTGTACGGAAAGTCCGCGTCAAAATGGTTTTTCTTTTCGTGATAGGATTCGTATTCCGGTATGTTCATAGTAGCTGCCTCTCTCGTGTGAAAAATTATTATATGATAGGATTGTACTATGTTTTCATAGAATACTGCAAGCATTTTCTGATAAAAAACAGATATACTACATACAGTTAAAAAAGACCGCACTTCTAAAAAAATCAAAAAGGAGCAAAGCTATGACAGTCAATGAATATGTAAAAAAGAGATTTGGACGTTTTATGGATCAGTGCACCAACGAGGAGATTTACGTG
>CALBJL010000188.1 GCA_937893485.1 uncultured bacterium
TCATGATAAACCTGCCGGACCTACTTTTATTCTCAGTGACATACACGCCGGCTCCCTGATACGTTCCACCATTTCCATTCGAATTATCAACCCCAATCACGCAGTCCCTGATCCGCGCACCGCTGTCCATAATAAATGTACCTCCGCTGACGCACACGCCGGCTCCCCAACGCTCCGTGGTCTGCTGGTTGCACACACAGCCGATGATCTGTGCACTGCCATCCATCGTGAACGTACCGCAGCTCACATACACACCGGCTCCCTTATCCGAGCTGCAGCCGACAATACTGCCGCCAAGCATCGTAAAAGAAGCATCCGTTATACCATCGTCGGCGATTGCATTCACGATCACACCACCGCCACTGGGAGCATCGAGTGAATTCGTACCGCCTTTTCCACCTGTGATAATACCTCCACTGACAATCTCGCCAGCCGCCTCATTCTGATCCCACGACCACAGACCGTCCGGATTTACCTTAAAATGGTGCGGCGCATCCGGGTCATTGTCCTTCACGGTCAGTTTCCCATTCACTAAAATAACCGCACCATCACTGCCCGTCCGTCTCAGCACATTGCCGTTTAAATCAAGCGTAACAGACTGCCCATTCGGGATCACGAGCCTGCTTGTGAGCACGATATTATCAGCCAGTCTGACCTGCGATGCCTTGTTCGCGATTGCGGTGTTCAACTCTGTCTCGTCTTTAACATCTGTCACTGTCTGCCCATCATCCGCCTGCGCCACTACCGGGTGCAGACTGAGGCAGAGCACAAGAATCATTAAAATGCCCCAAAATTTCTTTTTCATATAAATCCCTCCTAAAAAAGTCTTATTTTCCGTTTGCGTCCGATACAAGCTCCGCAAAGCCTTCCTCCGCCTGCTGCACTGTCTTTCGGATCATCTCCGCCGCCATTTCATGCAGATCCATCTGCAGCACTGCCGCAGTGACCGCCTCCCGCTGCTGCGGCGGAATATTGTAGAGCTTGAGCGCACAGTCTAAAAACCGGCGGATCTTTGCCTCCATCGTAAAATACAGATCACAGGGCACCGACATAAACCCGCGCATCATACCCGCCGATGCGATCTCCATCTCATAAAAATCCTTCGCCTGTGCGTCCGGCACATACGCGCCAAAAATCTGTACCAGCCGTGCCGCCGTGCTCTGATAAATATATGCAGATGTGGTCGGCAGCGAATAGCTCATCACATACAGCTCCCGCAGCGGCTCGGTCAGCTCTGCGATATGCAGCTGCAATGCAGTCTCCACGGCATACAGAAATACAGGATCATCCGTACCATGCTGCTCCGCCAGCCGGAACTGTCCGCCGAACATCCGCCGCACCAGCTCCAGCAGCAGTCCCTCCTTGCTGGGGAATACATGAAAAAAAGAACTCTGCCCCATGCCTGCTGCCTTTGAAATCTCTCCGGTCGTCGTCTTGGTATATCCTTTTTCCAGAAACAGTGCCACGGCTGCACGCAGCATTTTCTGCTGTGTCAGCAGCCCGCTCGGCTGCTTTCCTCTCAATGGCAATGACTTCACGCTCCTTTTTGAAATTATAATTAGAATTGTACTTGCGATTATACTTCTATAATAGCAGGGAATTTTTATTTTTGCAACAAAAAAGTGTGATTCCAGCAGTTCTTACTCTGCAAATCACACTTTTTCTTCTACTAACTACTTAATGACGTAATTCTTCCATTCCTCATATCGCTTTACGTATTTTTCATGAATTTCTTTTCTTGGATAAAACGTTTTCTCAACCTGTACCATTTTTTGAAATGCTTCTTCATAGCTGCATATTCCAAGCCCGACAGCTCCCGCGATCGCTGCTCCCACCGAAGAGACCTCAAGGTTTTTCACCTTTTCTATTTTCAGGTTAAATACATCTGCTTTGAGCTGTAACCAACGGTCAGACTTGCCACTGCCGCCGCCTACCCGGACTGTGTCAAACTGGCGGTCTAACTGCATAAATAACCGAACATACTCCCATGAAAGGAATGTCATTCCCTCGATCAATGTGTTAAACAGCATCTGCATATCTGTCAGATTGCTAAAATTGATAAAGCATCCGGTACCTGTATCCAGACCTGTTGTATAGAACGATTTGTTTTCGCCATCAAATACAGCCTTGTCAAAATATTCATTTAGCTTACCCATATCGTTTGTATGGACCATATTATGGATAAACCATAACAGATCTTTTCCGGCAGGATGTGCCTTTATCGTCACATAGGTATCGCTGGTCGGACCTGCGACAGTCTGTACATTTGCAATTTTTAACGTATCCAGATAAGCTGTACGCAGATATCCATAATGATCAAAGGTACCTCCGACATTTCCTAAAATATGACCGTCATTTTTCAGACCCAGCCCGATGAATCCGACTGCCGAGTCATGACCTCCCGGAAAAACAGGTATCTCATACGGTAGCTTCACATCTCCGTAGGCAGATATCGTACCAATCTGCTTATCTCCGCCGCAGATATCCGGTCCCATCTCCTGCTCATCGGAATTGATCAGCTTCATCAGATCATCTGACCATTTTTTCGTATGTACATCCAGCATCAGTTTCCGGTTTGCCACCGAATAATCACTAACTGGTCCCAGACCCAGCTTGAAATTGACATATTGTTGTAAGGTGAGATAATATTTCGTCTTTTCTGCCACGTCTGGGAGATATTTTTTGATCCAGTGGATTTTGGCACCTGTATTCCTTGGAGTCAGAGGACAGCCGGAAATATATTCAAACCGTTCTACTCCCAGCACATCCGTATACAGCTCCATATCATTTTTTGCTCTCAGGTCAAAGGAGGCGATCATCGGACTCGTAGGCTCACCATGCTCATCTACAGCTACAAGGCTATCACCAATGTATGAAAAAATGATTCCTCTGATCCTGCAGTCATTTTCCAGTTGTCCAATCACTTTCCCTGTCGTTTTCACAGATGCATTCCAATAATCATTTACATCTATTTCGTGAAAATCCGCTCTTGGACTATTATATAATACCGGCTCACTGACACCTGTAATTACATCTCCGTTTTCTAAATCTATCAGATTGGTTCTGGCATTCGATGTTCCAAAATCGACTACCATGATACATTCCTTCATATCAATAAGTCCTCCGGTCACTACCATTTTTATGCTCTTGCTTTTCTTGCATCAATTTCTTTCATAATCGCCTCGAATTTTTCCTGTGTCAGATTATAAGGAAGCACTGCGAGCAGCATTAAAATTCCTCCAATAATCAGCGGAACTGAATTCAGGTAATAAATACCCGTGTTTGTGGCTGCTGCCTGTACATCCAACGCACCGTCATATTTGATCAATGCCAGCGCCTGTCCGACTGACCATGTTGCGATTGCGATTGCGATCTTTCTGGCGAATGCACACGATGATACAACCGCTCCCGGTGCTCTGACTCCGGTCTTCCACTCGCCGTATTCGATCGTATCCGGGATCATTCCCCATACAACAGAGAAGGAAGCATTCAATGTGATTCCAAACATGGCAAATCCAAGTGCCACCAATGCATAATTCTGATGCGCAATCAAGAAAATAACTCCGTTTAAGATTGTTAATACTGCTACCAAAATCATGGTATTCTTCTTTCCAAGCTTTTTGTACAGTCCCGGCAGTGGAATGATTGCAGGAATGCCAATCAGTGAAACGATACTGTTAAAGCCCGTCAGTAAATTTTCATTTCCAAGATAATATTTACAGTAATACATTACTACCGCAAACCGGAAATTGAAAGTCCAAGCGATAAACATCAGCAAAAAGATCATCAAAATACAAGGTTTGTTTTTCAATACCATCTTAAAACCATCTAAAATGCTAGTCTTTTCTTCTTTTTCTAATACAATTCTCTCTTTTGTGCCAAAGAAAGCGATCAACAGCATAATGGCTGCCAGAATTCCCATAACCATTGCGGCACCCTGATAACCACGCGCTTCATTTCCTCCACCGATCTTTGTTACCAGCGGTAATGCTGCTAAAGACACGAACAGAGAACCGGTTGCGGAACCACCAATCTTAAATACGTTCAATACGCCTCGTTCATTGGTGTTTGTCGTCATGGCAGAACACAAGGTGCTATAGGCTGTGTTGATGAACGCATAGCATACATTTACGATCAAGTAGGTAGCCATCGCCCAGATGACCTTCGTCCCTTCACCTGCCTGAATCTTTGTAAAGCAGAGAACTAACGCGATCGCCTGCGGGATTGCGCCAAATAAACAGAATGGTCGGTACGTTCCCCATCTTGTCCTTACCTTATCGGCAATCGGTCCGGCTGAAATAGCCGTGAAAGCATCTACCAGATTACAGATTAAAAAGATATTCGACGCAATCGCTGCACTGATCCCCAAAATATCTGTATAGTAATATAAAATAAATGTTGATAAAAAGTTACCAAACAATGTTCCATATACGTCTGCTGCACCATAAGAGAATCGCTCTCTCCAGGATAATTTTATATTCGCAGCCTCCAGCGTCTGTTTTACTTTCTCCATAATTATACCCCTTTCTTCGATCCGGGAGAATTTTTCTCCCGGATATCAAACTTTCTATCTGATCATTAACGGCTGAGTATTGAAAATACGGAACTGCTCTTTTACAGAATCAATTCCTGCCTGTTCTGCGACAGGCGAGATCTCCGGCCACATAATGTTGCCTTCCGATTCTTTCATTGCCTCATATGCAGCTTTGGAAATGTCCATGGCTAATCCTGTAAAGAAATTGATCTTGCTGATTCCTAATTCAATACACTTACGGAAATCTTCCTCCGGCAATCCTGAACCACCATGTAACACAAGCGGCACATCTACCAGATCTCTAATGGTTTTTAATCTGTCAAAATCAAGCTTCGGTGTCCCGACAAACTTTCCATGAACCGTTCCGATCGATACTGCCAGTGCATCTACGCCTGTTTCCTTTACAAATTCCACGGCATCCTGCGGATTCGTATACATACTCTCATCCGGTGCTCCTGTCGCCGGACAGTTTTTAGATCCCGGCACATGACCGATCTCGGCTTCTACCGACACCCCACATGCATGTGCGATTCTCACTACCTCTTTTGTTTTGGCGATATTTTCTTCGATCGGAAGAATCGAGCCATCAAACATCACAGAAGAACATCCATAATGAATCGCCTGCATGACAATATCAAAATCCTTGCCATGATCCAGATGCATACATACCGGAACACTTGCCTTTCTTGCCCGGTCGAGTATGAACTGCATCAGATAAGGTGTCTGCTTTACTTTAAATGCCGGTGTGGGAACCATCATGATGACCGGAACATTCTCCTCCTCCGCTGCCTTGATCACAGCCTCTGCCAACAGATAATCTGTAGCATTGAAAGCTCCTACCGCATATTTCTTCACTCTTGTTTCCTTTAAAATCTCTGATAATGTAACTAACATGTTTCCTCCTCCTTATGGATTGATAATGACTTTGATGGCTTCTCTGTCTGTCCTGTTTACTTCTAACGCTTCGAAATAATCGTCCAGTTTGAATTTATGTGTAATAAACTTATCTACCTTTACTTTTCCGTCTGCCATATAAGCTAATGCCCGGTCAAAGCAATACGTCTGGCAGGAAACGCCGATATATTTCTGCTCATTATAATGAATCTGGTTAAACCAATCCGGTGAAATCACGAAATCATCCTTTGAATGATAGCTGCCGTACTGGATAAATCTGCCACCTTTTTTCAGGAACTTAAATACGCTCTGCACCAGCGGCCAGTATCCGGTTGTGTCGATGATCGCATCCACTCCGTGGGGGAACTGTTCGCGGATTGCATTTTCATGGACGGAATAATCATTTCTGTCCATTTTAATTGTCGGCACACCATACTCCCTCAGAATATCTAATTTACTGTCCAGACCACCGATCGTCACTGCCTTTCTGGCGCTTGAATAATGGCACAACTGACCTAAAATCAATCCATGAGGACCGACTCCCAGAACCAGTATTTCCTCTCCATTTTTAGCGTCTAACACATCCATACAATGGATCGCACAGGCTACCGGCTCTGTGACTGTTGCTTCATCAAATGACAGATTGGAAGGGATTTTAAATACCTTGTCCTTTTTTGCCTTTACGTACTCTGCAAATCCTCCCTGCACATTATGACCGATAGATGCGAAATTTTCACAGTATAGAGACTTGTCATTTCTGCAATAATAGCAGTCTCCGCAATTACTTGCATTATCTACGGTCACCGCATCCCCTACCTTAAAATGCTTTACGTTCTCCCCTACTTCACTGATGATCCCGGCAAACTCATGCCCCGGTGTACACGGATACTTCGCCAGACTGGTTCCTGTGGAATTA
>CALBJL010000189.1 GCA_937893485.1 uncultured bacterium
CGCATCCTCGCGGAGCGTTTTGTGTGATAGGAATTTCCTATCACGCAAAAAAACGACTGTTTTTTCTAAAAACAATCGTTTTTCTATCGTTCCACGCTCCGTATGTGCAAACGTTGTCACTCGCATTTTACAAGCGTTCGCGCACTTTTTCAGGCACTCATATTCTGTTTTTGCCAAGATCCGGGAGCAGTGAGGCGAAATCCGCATCCAGACAGACCGATTTTGCCCGGATCTCTGACGGTGCATTCGCCTGTCCACGGTTGATGCAGACATAAAAAGCATCGCTCCACCGATATGTGTACTGCCAGAACGGATATTTAATAATGCCCGGGGTGTTATAGCCGACCCCAAGCTCTAAAAACAGTGTTTTGACATCTTTATGTCTGCGCAAAAACTGCGCGTAGCGCTCGGATGCCACGTGCCAGCCCTCATCCTCGACAAAGGTATGATCCGCCCTCAGGTTCATACTCATCACCGCCCCGCATTTCGGACAATGCGGTACGAGCTCCGTCGGAACTGTCATTTTCGGAGTAGTTCCATCCGGTAATGTCAGCGCACCGTCTGCACCGATCACATAGCCCTGCGCCTGCACCATCTCCCGGATCACGCCCTCATTGTCATAGGTCTTCTCATGGCACGGTCTGCTGCACTGGAACAGCCCGTAATCACCCTGCGTATAAAATAATCTGTGTTTGTCAAAGCCTGCCTTCTGAAAGCAATGATCCACGTTTGTTGTCAGTACAAAATAATCTTTGTCCTTGACCAGCTCATACAACTGTTCATACACCGTTTTGGGTGCATCCATGTAGCGGTTGATGTAGATATAGCGGCTCCAGTACGCCCAGTGTTCTTCCAATGTCCGGTACGGATAAAATCCCCCGGAATACATATCGGAAAAGCCGTATTTTTCTCCGAAATCTGAAAAATACTGCGCAAACCGCGCCCCATCATATACAAAACCTGCCGACGTGGAGAGTCCCGCCCCTGCTCCGATAATGACTGCGTCCGCCTGTTCCATCTGTGTTTTGATCTGATGCAGCTTATCGGAGTAGCTGCTCATAGATTTGTCTGTCATTTTCTTTGAAAACATTAAATATCACCTTGATGTTTGAATTTGTCTGTGCTTTATAATCTCTGACGGTCTGCACCGCGATCTGTGCAGCCCGCTCATTCGGAAACATGAATACACCCGTAGAAATACAGCAGAATGCGATGCTCTCCACGCCGTTTTCGTCCGCGATCCGCAGGCAGGATTCATAGCACGATGCCAGTAGCTGCTCATGTCTGCGTGTCAGTCTGCCCTGTACGACCGGTCCTACCGTATGGATCACATAGTCACACGGCAGATTGAATGCCGGTGTGATCTTTGCCTGTCCGGTCGGCTCCTCATGTCCCTGCCGCCGCATCAGCTCACAGCAATAATTGCGCAGTTGGATGCCCGCATAGGTATGAATACAGTTATCGATACAGTTGTGGCAGGGCTGATAACAGCCTGTCATGCCGCTGTTGGCAGCATTGACGATCGCACCCACTTTTAGCCGTGTAATATCTCCCTGCCATAAATAAAGATCCGGCTGCCGCTCATCCAGATCATCAAGCATGACCACTCCCCGGTCCGCATTGACCTGCTGTAAATACGCATCCTGAATCTGTGCAAATTCATCGTCGATCCCGCGCGGCATCCGCACATTCATGAGGGAGCGCAGCAGCCGTTTCTGTCCGGCTGTATCGGATGGAATGTTCATACCTTTATATTCCGGCTGTTCCTCCAATAGTTTTTCGATTAAATATACACGCTGTTCGTTTTGGTTCATGATCTCATCTTCTTTCAATCGCATTTATCGGGCAATGTTCCTGACAGCTTCCGCAATGCAGACAGTTGTTCTGCCGTATGACAAACGGTGTGCCTGCGTCAATACATTGCTGTGGACATACACTCTGACAAGTACCGCAACCGATACATGCATCCGTGATAACATAGCCCTTTTCTGTTATTTTACCATTTCCGAGCAGATATGTCTCCCGAAAAATCGGATGTACACCAAGATTAAAATACTCGATTTCTGCCTGATCGATGCAGAAAATGATGCCGATCTCCCGCGTCTCGTCGAGATAGACATTTGCAAGATACGGCTGTTCCTCAAAAATCTTATCCCGCCACTTGATCTGCTCATCGTCGGAGACAGCATATGCCCGTCCCGACAAACGGATCATTTCTTTATATTTTGTGTAGCACAAGATCTGTACTCTGCCGTCCTCTAATAATTCCTGACAAAAATTTTTTCCTCTGGCGGTAAAAAAATATAATGCATCTTTTTCGTAATGTATCGCACTGATATTGCGGATCTGTGGTGCTCCCTCACTGTCCACCGTCGCAAATGCGAGTACTCCTACGAGTTCCATTTTTTTCAGACATGTCGTTACATCCATCTCTATTCTACCTATCCTTTCCGATGCTTTATCTGATATCATCAACATAATGCTTCCCCCGTCAGATCATTTTTTATTTTCCAGCACTGCGGGTCTGCACCGTAGAAATTGCCGCTCGTACCGTTTGCGACTGCCGGACAGCCCCTGCACCATGCTTTCAGCTCACATTTACTGCATTTTTTGAATTGATCGTATTCCCTGTACTGCTCCATGTGGCAGATCCACACATCTGCCAGCCGGTCCTCGAACACGTTCGCTACCTTACTGTCTGTGACTCTCCTGCACGCCATCACATCACCGTTCGATGATATCGTGATATGACAGTTGCCACAGTTACAGCCACCGTAGATCATGCCCTCTATCGCATCCTGCGGCAGTACAAACTGTCCGGTTTCATATTCATAGAGCGTCCAGAGGTGATCTTTTTTATTAAAATAGGTCTCGCATCCCGCAGCTTCATATGCCTTGAATTTTGCATCGCAGACTTCGAGTAAGTCGCGATATTCCTGCGGTGTCATGCCGGTGTCGACCTCCCCTCCGGCCGGCACATAGCGTGAAAATGCGAATACCTTTACATTCGCTTTTACAACCATGTCGATAATATCCGGTATCTCATGCATATTTGTCTTTGATACCGTACTCATGATTACACTCTTGATCCCTGCGCGGTTCAGACATCCGATTTTTTCTATCGTGAGATCAAAGCTGCCCGGTTTGCGGAACCAGTCGTGTGTTTCTCGCATTCCATCCAGTGACATCTGGTATTTGTCACAGCTACACACCTTGAGCATTCTACAGATCTCATCATCCAGATGAAACGGATTGCCCATCAGTGTGAACGGAATATTTTTACTTTTTAGTAGTACCATCAGTTTCCATAAATCCGGATGAAGGCTCGGATCTCCGCCGGTAATGTAAAAATAAGGGATCCGATCGTACACCTTGCAAAAATCTTCACAGTTTGTGACAACCTCCTGCATCTGTTTCCATGTCATGCTCTGTAATTCCTTGCAGCCTGCTCCCGAGAAAATGTAGCAGTGCTTGCAACGCTGGTCACATTCATCAGTTATGTGCCACTGAAATGAAAAATACTGGCTCATTTGATCCGCTCCTCCTCTGAAATATATACATTTTTACAAGGTCGTAGCTCCCGCAAGCATGTCTGTTTTGCTTTCATTGCACGAATCATTCCGATGAGCCTCCCAAAAACAAAATTGTGTCAGCAAAGGCTTCCACAATTTGGAGTCTCCTCTTCATCGTGCAAAGGCAGCAAAATCAGACATGACTCTGCTCGCGCTACTACTTTTACGCATATCCAAACATCTATTAAATATTTAGATATTAACTATTTGTCTGACGCAGGTCTACGCTCCACTCCGGTCGGCTCAGATCCAAGGTCCACCGGACCTTGTGAGCCACATGCCGTGCCGCATGCTGCCCCTGCCTGCTGCTCGTCTTTCTCGTTCCATCCAAAAATGTTTGATAATGCCATGTTGTTTTCCCTCCTAAACTTTGTTTTTTGTGGCTCCCGCCTGTTGCATGGTTATCATAGCAGGGATTTTTGCGCAAAAAAAGTACGCACCTTTTTGTGCCGTAGTTACCTTTTTGTAACTGATAGACAGATGCCTTTTCATATGCTACACTATATTTGAATGTTATATCAAATTAGAAACTATAGGAGGAGATCACGTATGTTGACGAAAGACGAATTGCCGGAATGCCCGGTAGCGACGACTGTACAGTTGATCGGAAGTAAATGGAAATTACTTATCCTGAGAAATCTCTTAGAACGGCCGTGGAGATTTAATGAATTGAAGAAAAGTCTCGCAGGCATCAGCCAGAAGGTGCTGACCGACAGCCTGCGGTCTATGGAGGCGGATGGGATCATCACCCGTACAGTCTACCCCGAAGTCCCGCCCCGCGTAGAATATGCGCTGAGCGATCTCGGCGAGACGATGCGCCCGATTCTCGATGCGATGAAAGATTGGGGAGACAATTATAAAAAAATTGCGCAATAAGCAACCGCCGCTATCCATTATTACATGAATAGCGGCGGTTAGTATCAGTCACGCCTCGTTGTTTCACGAATCCACACTTCCATCTCGCCCATTCCACGGTTATTCCAACAGAAATACGGTATCGCGGTAAGCTCCACAGGCTTTTCATCCACTTTTTCTGATCCATACAGACCACCCGTCCATTGATCTTCACAAAGACGGTACCCACTTGCTTTTATAACCACACAGCCATTGCAGAGATCACTTTCTGCGGTCTTCAGCTTTTCTGTCGTATCAACGCTGATTGCAGAAAGATTTGCTCCGTTATCAATTTCTTCCAGACAATAGACTAAGGGACCTCTGACAATCGCCACTTTTCCTGCATCTTCCCTCACGGACGGATTTGCACGTACAAATTTTGCCGGTGCATCAAACACTGCCTTAATATGGACTGCATCTTCTACGAAAACGACTGCATATCCATTCACAGATTCCACCTTCAGCTCCGTTTCACCGCATGTAAGCGCATAGTTTTCTGCAAAATCCGGGATGCGAAGCATCAGCTTTACCGGTTGCCCAGAGCGATTTGTCACCGTATAATCCGCACGCATCTTCCACGGATATCGTGTCTCACAATCAATATGTAAAGTTCCATCTCCGGTACTGAACTCTGTATTTCCGGCAACAAACAGATTAACATACAATGCCCGTTCTTCCTGATCCCAGCTATAGATATATTGTCCGAGCGATGCCAGTGTGCGCGCAATGTTGGGCGGACAACATGCCACGCCAAACCATTTCTGGCGTACCGGCTTTACATGTTCCCGGGAGGTCCGGTCCATACATGCAGGCGGCCACACTTCCAACGGATTCACATAGAAAAAGCTCCGTCCGTCAAGCGCGATTCCCGCTAATACCGTGTTATACAACGCCCGTTCCACGACATCAATATACTTTGCTTCCTTTGTGATCTGCGCCATCCGAAGCCCAAACAGCGCCAGACCGATCGATGCACAGCTCTCCGCATAATTAAAACCATTCGGCAGATCATAATCAGTAGTAAAACGTTCCAATATGCCCGAAGATCCGATACCACCGGTCAGATACATCCGCTTTTCCACAATATTATTCCAGATCGTTTTGCATGCATCCATCAGTTCCTGATCCTGATATTCATACGCAATGTCTGCCATCGCACAGTACATATATACCGCACGCACCGCATGTCCCTCAGCGGTTGTCTGTTGTCTGACTGGCAGATGCGACTGGGAATATTTTGTATCATAATTTGCAAATTCCGGAAAAATCCGTTTATAACCGGGTCTTGCCATTTCCTTTAAAAAATAATTTTCTCCTACGCCTCTCGCATCTAGGAAATATTTTGCCTGATCCAGATATTTGCGGACACCGGTCGTGTAATACAGCTTTACCAGTCCGATCTCCACCTCCTGGTGTCCCGGATAACCGTGGATCTTTCCTTCCTCAAAACCGAATGTATCACAGATCAGGTCTGCAAACTTACATAAGCAGTCCAACAGCTTTTTCTTTCCGGTTCCGTGATAATATGCGACTGCCGCCTCCATCAGATGTCCGGCGGTGTACAGCTCATGCCCTTCACACAGATTCGTCCATCGCTCTCCGGGGGCCTCAATCGTAAAATAAGTATTGATATATCCGTCCGGCTGCTGTGCCTCGGCGATCAGGTCAATGACATCATCCGCCGTTTTTTCCAGTTTCTCATCCGGAAAGCACTCCAGTGTAAAACCAACTGCTTCCAGCCATTTTGCAATATCCGTATCCTGAAACACTGCTCCGTAAAACT